>NZ_PTRH01000005.1:0-285982 GCF_002965045.1 Escherichia sp. MOD1-EC6300
TACGAGTGGCGCGAGAATCTGTAGGCCTGATAAGCGTAGCGCATCAGGCATTTGTCACCATTGCCGGATGCGGCGTGGACGCCTTATCCGGCCTACGAATGGCACAAGAATCTGTAGGCCTGATAAGCGTAGCGCATCAGGCTGTCTGGCGTTGGTCATAACCCCATCACCCTCTGTAGCGGACATAACAACATGAAAGAACTTGTGGTCGTTGCCATTGGTGGCAACAGCATTATCAAAGATAACGCCAGCCAGTCGATTGAGCATCAGGCGGAGGCGGTGAAGGCCGTCGCCGATACGGTGCTGGAAATGCTGGCTTCCGATTACGACATTGTGCTGACCCACGGCAACGGGCCGCAGGTTGGGCTGGATCTACGCCGTGCGGAGATTGCCCACGAGCGCGAAGGGCTGCCCTTAACGCCGCTGGCGAACTGTGTGGCGGATACGCAAGGCGGCATTGGCTACTTGATCCAACAGGCGCTGAACAATCGGCTGGCGCGCCACGGCGAGAAAAAAGCCGTCACCGTGGTGACTCAGGTGGAAGTGGATAAAAACGATCCGGGATTTGCTCACCCCACCAAGCCCATTGGCGCATTCTTCAGTGAAAGCCAGCGTAACGAATTACAAAAGGCAAACCCTGACTGGCGTTTTGTTGAAGATGCCGGACGCGGCTATCGCCGCGTGGTCGCCTCGCCGGAACCGAAACGTATTGTCGAAGCACCTGCCATTAAGGCGCTGATCCAACAAGGCTTTGTGGTAATTGGCGCGGGCGGCGGTGGAATTCCGGTGGTGTGCAGTGAAGCGGGGGATTACCAAAGCGTGGACGCGGTTATCGACAAAGATCTCTCTACCGCGCTATTGGCCCGTGAAATTCACGCCGACATTCTGGTGATCACCACTGGCGTCGAAAAAGTGTGTATTCATTTTGGCAAACCGCAGCAGCAGGCGCTGGATCGGGTGGATATTGCCACCATGACCCGCTATATGCAGGAAGGGCATTTCCCGCCAGGCAGCATGTTGCCAAAAATCATCGCCAGCCTGACGTTCCTGGAACAGGGCGGTAAAGAAGTGATTATCACCACGCCGGAATGCCTGCCCGCGGCGCTGCGTGGCGAAACGGGCACCCATATTATTAAAACGTAAGGACGTAAGATGAAAAAAAACAATAGCCGCCGTGAATTTCTGAGCCAGAGCGGTAAGATGGTCACCGCCGCCGCGCTGTTTGGTACCTCTGTGCCATTCGCCCATGCGGAGGTCTCTGGCACAACCCACTGCGACGCGAATAACACCATGAAAATCACTGACCCGCATTACTATCTTGATAACGTGCTGCTGGAAACCGGTTTTGACTACGAAAACGGTGTGGCGGTGCAGACCCGCACGGCGCGCCAGACCGTGGAGATTCAGGACGGTAAAATTGTTGTGCTACATGAGAACAAGCAGCATCCGGACGCCACGCTGCCGCAATATGACGCTGGCGGTAAGCTGATGCTGCCCACTACTCGCGACATGCATATTCATCTCGACAAAACCTTTTACGGCGGACCGTGGCGCTCGCTCAATCGCCCGGCAGGCACCACCATCCAGGACATGATCAAACTCGAGCAGAAAATGCTGCCGGAGTTACAACCGTACACTCAGGAGCGGGCAGAAAAACTGATCGATTTATTGCAGTCGAAAGGCACCACCATTGCCCGCAGCCACTGCAATATCGAACCGGTTTCCGGCCTGAAAAATCTGCAAAATTTGCAGGCGGTGCTGGCGCGACGTCAGGCGGGCTTCGAGTGTGAAATCGTCGCCTTCCCGCAGCACGGTTTGCTGCTGTCGAAATCGGAACCCTTGATGCGTGAAGCAATGCAGGCAGGCGCGCATTACGTCGGCGGGCTGGACCCGACCAGTGTTGATGGCGCGATGGAAAAATCCCTCGACACCATGTTCCAGATTGCGCTGGACTACGACAAAGGCGTCGATATTCATCTGCACGAAACCACTCCGGCGGGCGTGGCAGCCATCAATTATATGGTTGAAACGGTAGAGAAAACGCCGCAGCTGAAGGGCAAGCTGACCATCAGTCACGCCTTTGCGCTGGCAACGCTCAACGAGCAACAGGTCGATGAGTTGGCGCACCGGATGGCGGCGCAGCAAATTTCTATCGCCTCGACGGTGCCGATTGGCACGTTGCATATGCCGCTCAAACAGCTACATGACAAAGGTGTAAAAGTGATGACCGGCACCGACAGCGTTATCGACCACTGGTCGCCTTACGGCCTGGGCGACATGCTGGAAAAAGCCAATCTGTATGCGCAGCTCTATATTCGTCCTAACGAACAGAATTTATCCCGCTCGCTGTTTTTAGCCACTGGCGATGTGTTGCCGCTAAATGAAAAAGGCGAGCGTGTGTGGCCAAAAGCGCAGGATGACGCCAGCTTTGTGCTGGTGGACGCCTCCTGTTCTGCCGAGGCGGTGGCGCGTATCTCGCCGAGAACGGCGACGTTCCATAAAGGGCAACTGGTGTGGGGGAGTGTGGCAGGTTGATACGAATTTGAAACGCCTGCAACGGTGAATAGTAAGAGATTTAAGCCCCAGGGAGTGGGGCGGGAATGGTTTGTTAATGAATGATCCTGAACTTTATAATCTCCCGGCATAATTTCCAGGGGATTATTTGAGAGAAATACACAAAAGTGAGTTTTAACAAAGGTATTTATCAAGCCATAAATGTGACCTGCTTCGGATAAAAAAGATTAAACATAGAAAAACCAATGATCCTCTTGCTGATAGTTATCGACAGTAATTAAGATGTAATTTGTTGTTCTGTTATCGCGAAAATATTGCCATGACCATAAAAGAAAAAATCTCACAAAAATATCCCCATGCTTCCTTTTGTAGTTTTGGCGATTCAGCAGCGTTGGCCGATTACCTCGCAACGTTGATTGCAACTGGTGTTAAAACTGCTTCCTGTGGTTCGCTGGCAGGATGTATTGAAGACAACGCATTTCCGATGATTGGCGAGTATAAGATTGTAGAAAATAGCCGTGGTGAGCCTGTATGTGTTATCAGAGTGATTGGCCTGCATTTACTGCGCTTTTCTGATGTCACCGAAGAGATTGCCCGCAAGGAAGGTGAAGGTGATCTTAGTCTTGAATATTGGCGCAATGAACACCGTCGTTTTTTCCAGGCAGAGGGAAGCTATTCACCCGAAATGGACGTTATTTTTGAAGAATATGCCCTCATTGAAGTTGTGTAGATAACTCTCTATCCGCATGAAATAAACTCACAAACATAAAATATCGTTAATTGTGTTTGTTTTACTATTTTTTACGTGATGAATGTCACACTTATTGTTGCTGCCCATTTTGTCCATATTTATAACCAAATTTTTAATAGCTGCCTGAAATAGGGCTGTTTATTCTGCATAAAAATATTCGAAAATTCTTATTCTCTCCAGCGCGCTAATTTGGGCGAACACTTCCTGACTACCCTGCAATGAGGCTGAAATGATGAATAAACGTTTTGTTATCAATATGGTGTCTTCGCTGTTATTAGGCGCTGCGCTAATTTCCTCGCCGCTCCAGGCAGCGGAAAAAGTCGTGGTGAATATCTCTAAAGTCGATGGTATGCCGTGGTTTAATCGCATGGGCGAAGGTGTGGTCGAGGCAGGTAAAGCCTTTGGTGTTAATGCGTCACAGGTGGGACCTTCAAGTACTGATGCTCCTCAACAGGTTAAAATTATTGAGGATTTAATCGCTCGTAAGGTTAACGCAATTACTATCGTGCCAAACGATGCCAACGTGCTGGAACCGGTATTCAAAAAAGCGCGAGATGCCGGAATTGTGGTTCTGACCAACGAATCCCCCGGTCAGCCAAGTGCTAACTGGGATATCGAAATCATTGATAACGAAAAATTTGCCGCTGAATATGTTGAACATATGGCGAAACGCATGGGTGGCAAGGGCGGCTATGTGATTTACGTGGGTAGTTTGACCGTGCCGCAGCATAACTTATGGGCTGACTTGCTGGTGAAATACCAGAAAGAGCATTACCCGGATATGCATGAAGTTACCCGCCGCATGCCGGTTGCCGAGAGTGTGGATGACTCACGTCGTACCACACTGGACCTCATGAAAACCTATCCTGACTTGAAAGCGGTTGTCTCCTTTGGTTCAAACGGTCCGATTGGCGCGGGACGTGCAGTGAAAGAGAAACGGGCGAAAAATAAAGTCGCAGTCTATGGCATGATGATCCCTTCACAGGCGGCATCACTGATTAAAAGTGGTGATATCACCGAAGGGATTACTTACGATCCGGCCTCTGCAGGTTACGCACTCGCGGCCGTCGCCAGCACGTTGCTGAAGGGTGAAGAGATCAAACCTGGATTAGAAATGGAGAATCTCGGTAAGGCCGACGTAGATATGGATAAGCGAATTATCCGTTTCCATAAGGTATTACTGGTCAACAAAGACAATATTGACTCACTTTATTAATCCATTTCTTCGGGGCGAAAGCCCCGATTCTTATTGCCAGGGGATGCTATGGAAACCTTCCTTTCCCTTCGTCATATCAACAAAACGTTTCATGCCACGCGAGCGCTGCGCGATGTTTCTCTCGACTTTATGTCGGGTGAGGTGCACTGCCTTGCCGGGCAAAACGGCTGTGGTAAATCGACGTTGATTAAAATTATGTCCGGTGTTTATCGCCCGGATGAGGGGGCGGAAATTACGCTTGGTGGGAAAAACTGGTCAAAGCTGACACCCGCCGCTTCGGTGGCGCAGGGGATTCAGGTGATTTATCAGGACCTCTCTTTATTTCCTAACCTGAGTGTCTGGGAGAATATCGCCGTGAATCACTATCACCACGGACTGTTTGTTAACCGACGTCGTCTGCGTGAGGTGGCGCAGGCGGCAATGACCAGTATTAACGTCACATTGCCACTGGATACGCTCGTTTCTGAGCTTTCAATTGCCCGCTGTCAGCTGGTGGCAATTTGCCGTGCACTGGCGCAGGACGCACGGTTGATCGTGATGGATGAACCAACCGCTTCGCTGACCCATCAGGAAGTGCAAGGGTTATTACAGGTGGTGCATCAATTGCGGGAACGCGGGATCTGCGTGGTCTTCGTCAGTCATCGTCTGGAAGAGGTGATGGAAGTTTCCGACCGTATTTCAGTGTTGAAAGATGGTGAGCTGGTCGGGACCTTTCCGGCTGCAGAGATGACCACAAAACAACTCGGTTTCCTGATGACCGGCCAGGAGTTTGAATATCAGGTGCGAGAGTTGTGGCAGGGAAAATCCAGCACCCCAGTGCTGGAGGTGCGTAATTTAAGTCGTCATGGGGAATATCAAAATATTAACTTGCGGGTGGAAGCGGGCGAAGTGGTGTCGATTGTTGGCCTGCTTGGTGCGGGGCGCACGGAATTATGTCTGAGTCTGTTTGGTATGACCCGACCGGATGCTGGTGAGATCCTCATCAACGGTCAGCCGGTTACACTGCATAGTAACCAGGACGCCATCCGCCACGGTATTGGTTATGTTTCGGAAGATCGCATGTCGCGCGGTTTGGTGATGGCGCAATCTATTGAAGACAACATCATTAGCACTGTTTTTCACAAGGTAAAAGATCGCTTCGGCTTTCTGAGTGAAGCTAAAGTGCGTGACCTGGTGGACAGGCTAATTAAGGCATTGACCATCAAAGTCTCTGACCCACATCTCCCGGTGAATACGCTTTCCGGGGGTAACGCGCAGCGAGTATCGATCGCCAAATGGCTGGCGATTGGGCCACGACTGTTGATTCTCGATAGCCCGACTGTCGGTGTTGATATCGCCAACAAAGCAGGAATATACGGCATTATCAGCGATCTGGCGGCTCATGGCATTGCGGTATTGATGATCTGCGATGAAATTGAAGAAGCGTGGTATCAAAGCCACCGGATTTTGGTAATGCAAAAAGGTCAGATCACCCATAGCTTCCTGCCTGACAGCAGTTCTCAGGCCAGGATTGCGGAGGTGGTAAATGGCTGAACTGAAAAAACGTCATGAATTCTGGCTGGCATTACTGATTATAGTGCTGTTTGTTGGCCTTGCCTGGCGCAGCGACGAGTTTCTGACATTCGGTAATTTGTACGATCTCGCCAATAACTATGCCATGTTGACTATTCTCGCCTGTGGTTTGTTTGTGGTGTTAATTTCCGGTGGAATTGATATTTCGTTTCCAGCAATGACCATCATTGCGCAATACGGCATGGTGCTGTTGCTACAAAAAATGGGTGGCAACTTTGCTGTCGCGTTTGCCCTGGCGGGCGGCATCGGCATTTTACTTGGCTTAATAAACGCCTTACTGGTTAATCGCCTACGGGTGCCTTCTATCATCATCACCATTTCGACGCTGAATATTTTCTATGGCCTGCTGTTATGGTTGAGTAAAGGTGTGTGGCTGTACGACTTTCCGCCGTGGTTTGAGCAGGGGGTAATGTTGTTCAAGTACACCGATGTTGACGGCTATGACTATGGCCTTGGTCTGCCGCTGATCGCCATGATTACGGTGGTGCTGCTGACAGCGTTTATCATGAATTTCACCAGTGTAGGGCGCAAAATTTATGCCCTTGGCGGGAACCGTGAATCAGCCAGTCGCATCGGCTTTAGCGTGCTGAAACTGCAACTTTTCGTTTACGGCTATATGGGATTGATGTCTGGTGCTGCGGGTGTAGTGCAGTCGTGGACGGTGATGACTGTCGCCCCCGATTCTCTTCTGGGTTATGAGCTGACAGTACTGGCTGCGGTGGTGCTTGGCGGCACTAGTTTGCTCGGCGGGCGCGGCACGTTAACCGGTACTTTGCTCGGCGTGGTGTTGTTGGCAGTGATGCAAAACGGGCTAAATTTATTGGGAGTCTCGTCTTACTGGCAAACATTGATCACAGGCATCATCATCGTTGCCAGCATTAGTGCCACGGCGTGGAGTCAGCATCAGAACCGGAGTCTGCTATGAAAAAATCGTGGCGTAATAACGTTGAGTTTTATTTGATCGGCCTGCTGGTGCTAACTGTTGCCGCGTTCAGCATTACTATGCCGGAGATTTTCTGGTCGATAAGTAACTTCCAGTCTGTCGCTTCGCAAATGCCCGTGCTGGGCATTCTGGCGTTGGCTATGGCGGTGACCATGCTTTGTGGCGGCATTAACTTGTCAATTATTGCTACCGCTAACGCCTGTTCACTGGTGATGGCGTGGGTGGCGACTCAGTATCCGCCGGGTATTACTACGGTTGTCGCTACGCTGCTGGCGGGCGCTGGTGCGGCGGTGATAATTGGTTTATGTAATGGCGTATTGATTGCCGGTATTCGAGTGTCGCCAATTCTTGCAACGCTTGGGATGATGACGTTGCTCAAAGGGGTAAATATTCTGGTGACAGGCGGTAGCGCCATTGCCAATTATCCCTCATGGGTGCTGTGGTTGAATCATGCACAGTGGTTCGGTATTCCGCTACCGATGTGGTTGTTTACCGCAGTGGCGCTGGGGCTGTGGATATTGCTGGAGAAAACGCCGCTCGGTAAATCCATTTATCTGATTGGTTCTAACGAACGAGCAACACTTTACTCCGGTATTAACACGCGTCGGGTGCTGATATGGGTGTATGTCATTTCCGCCTTGCTTTGTGCGGTAGCGGCATTTTTGATGATGTCGAAACTCAACTCGGCTAAGGCCTCTTATGGCGAATCGTACTTGCTGGTGTCAATCCTCGCGGCAGTACTCGGCGGGGTTAATCCGGACGGCGGCAGCGGGCGGATAATTGGTATGGTGCTGGCGCTGTTTCTTCTGCAAATTATTGAAAGCGGCTTCAATATTCTCGGGATAAGCCCCTACCTGACGATGGCCTTATGGGGAACGTTGCTGCTCTGTTTCATTCAGGCTCGCGGCATGTTGGGGCTGGATCGGGTGGTTTAAATATTGGCTATATTCAATGGACGCGTTTTGCTGCGATGGCATTTCAGGCATCGCCAAATACACATAGCTAATCAGGAGTAAACACAATGAAGATCAAAGCTGTTGGTGCATATTCCGCTAAACAACCGCTGGAACCGATGGATATCACCCGGCGTGAACCGGGACCGCATGATGTCAAAATTGAAATCGCTTACTGTGGCGTCTGCCATTCCGATATCCACCAGGTCCGTTCCGAGTGGGCGGGGACGGTTTATCCCTGCGTGCCGGGCCATGAAATTGTAGGGCGCGTGGTAGCCGTTGGTGATCAGGTAGAAAAATATGCGCCGGGCGATCTGGTCGGTGTCGGCTGCATTGTCGACAGTTGTAAACATTGCGAAGAGTGTGAAGACGGGCTGGAAAACTACTGTGATCACATGACCGGCACCTATAACTCGCCGACGCCGGACGAACCGGGCCATACGCTGGGCGGCTACTCACAACAGATTGTCGTTCACGAGCGATATGTTCTGCGTATTCGTCACCCGCAAGCGCAACTGGCGGCGGTGGCGCCTTTATTGTGTGCAGGGATCACCACGTACTCGCCGCTGCGTCACTGGCAGGCCGGGCCGGGTAAAAAAGTGGGCGTGGTTGGCATTGGCGGTCTGGGGCATATGGGGATAAAGCTGGCCCACGCGATGGGGGCGCATGTAGTGGCATTTACCACGTCTGAGTCAAAACGCGAAGCGGCAAAAGCCCTTGGGGCCGATGAAGTTGTTAACTCGCGCAATGCCGATGAGATGGCGGCTCATGTGAAGAGTTTCGATTTCATTTTGAATACCGTAGCTGCGCCACATAATCTCGATGATTTTACCACCTTGCTGAAGCGCGATGGCACCATGACCCTGGTTGGTGCGCCTGCGACACCGCATAAATCGCCGGAAGTTTTCAACCTGATCATGAAACGCCGTGCGATAGCCGGTTCTATGATTGGCGGCATTCCAGAAACTCAGGAGATGCTCGATTTTTGCGCCGAACATGGCATCGTGGCTGATATAGAGATGATTCGGGCCGATCAAATTAATGAAGCCTATGAGCGAATGCTACGTGGTGATGTGAAATATCGTTTTGTTATCGATAATCGCACACTAACAGACTGAAAAAATTAATAAATGCTCTATGATTTAACATATTAATTTCGCCCTCCACTTAACTTTTTAGTTAAGAAGGGCGAAATACTATCAAAGTAGCAGTAAAATCTATAATGTAAATTCAAATTGTTAAATTAATTCCCTCCAGTACACAATGCTGCATATATTAGTTATGAGCGATTTCTGATAGTGCCTGGTTTAATCAGGGCTTTATTATCTGCGACGTTTATTTTTATTTAAGAGAGATCGCAATGATACCATTAAAAGCGCCGCACAATAATTTGTTGCTATATACGAAACAAAGCGTACACAATACGTTTAAAAACAATCAGTTACCTGAAGATATCAGAAGTACACTGGTTTCTTGTGTCGATATATTCAAGGTTTTGATTAAACAATACTATGATTATCCTTATGATTGTCGTGATGATTTAGTCGATGATGATAAACTCATTTATCTCATGGCTGCCGTACGAGATTGCGAGTGGGCAGCCGACAATGCGCTTACCATAAATGTGCAGTTTAATGATTTCCCTGGAGTTTATGACTGGGTGGATTACCCTGATTACCCGATTAAGTTTGTTTTTCGGATACTTGAAAATCAAAAAGGGACCGTTTGGGTATATGATCAGGATGACGTGTTTCTTGATATTAAAGAGAATATCCATGCCGGACGCTTCACCGGACTTAAGAAATTAGTGCAGTTTATCGATTCAGTACGAACAGATTGCAAATGCATTCTTCTTGAGCACCATATGCCTTTGTTGAGACTTTTCCGTGAAGGGAAAGAATGTGAGCATGTAGAAAAATGGCTTCGCGAAATGTCGCGCATTCCGGACGCAGACGCACCTATTAAGCAGGCGCTTGCGTATGAATTATTATTGCACTTAAAAAATATTTACCCTGTTTTTCCTGAATCGCTAGTGATGTTATTGCTCTCCGTTCTGAACGTAAAAACATACAGAGATGATGCACGATTAAATCAATGGGTATCTAATAGAGTGCAGGAATTAGGTGACAAATATTATCCTGTAAATAAGCACGTTAAAATACGCTACACTCTTTAGTTTAGAAACTTTTCCATCTCCAATTTCTTATTCCATCAGAGAGTGAATCGCAAAGCGGGTAATCATTTCATCTGCTTATCTCTACGTCAAATGGCATTTACCCTCCTTTTTCGCCGATATTTTGTTGTGATCGGCGTCATGTTGCTTAAAAAGTGAACTTGTGCGAGTGTTTTATGAATGTGTTGGTTGACATTCATATGAAAAAAATCATAATTCCATCATGTTTGTGTGGGGTCTTTTCTGTATCTTACGCATCGCACTCAAGCCTGACAGACAATATGCTGTAAGGCTCATATCACAAACCGCCATTAGCTCATCAGGAAGAGCAGACGACAACCAGGATTGTTGTATGGTACGGGGTTCGAGGCCTCGATGGCGGTCCAATTTTTCAAAACTCTTCTGAATCAGATCCTCTTATTATCATCCTTGCAGAGTGGATGGAGCATTGCCAGCTACTCACTGAAGCAGACAAATGAAAAAAGCCCACACAGGGGAGAGTGGGCTGAAATGGGAAGCTAAAGACTCAAGTAAACTTATCGGAAATAAGGACCACGCATTACGGGGGGTATCATCGCCGATGAGCGGGATTCGGCAAATCAGGTTGATTACGTAGAGAGTAAATTATCTGCTCACCGCTGCGTTACTCCTTCGTAAATCAGGCGTAGCGCGAATACACCAATAATTGCACCAATAACCCGACTGGCAACGCGTTGCATACGCCCATAAGCACGACGCACAGCGGGCAAAGAAAACGCCTGACTAAGAAAGACTCGCCAGATAATTGATGCGAACACAATTCCCGCCCAGGCCATTAAACGTGCCCAAGTTGGTGTTTCAGCATTTAACGTTACTGAGAAAATACTGATAAAAAATAAAACGGTCTGTGGATTAGAGAGATCGGTAATTAATCCACGGCGAAAAAAGACATACCAGGGGGCGCTAATCGGTTGTTGTAGTGTGCTTATTTGCGGTGTTGACTGGCGGCGCATGCTGCACCACGCAAACCATAAGAGATAAGCGCCGCCGACGATTCTAATAAGCGAAAAAATCTCCTCACACTGCGTAATGAGTGTCGCAAGACCATACAAACCCAACCCGGAATAAAACGCATCGCCCAGTGCCACGCCCAACCCGGTCAGCACTCCTGCGCGTCGACCGGAAGCCAGGCTGGTTTGTACCACCACAAAAAGATTGGCTCCCGGATTAAAAAAAGTCATCACGAACAGTCCTACGGTCAGGTAAACGGCGTGCAAGGGATCCATGTGATTTCATCCATAAATAAGTGAAGTAACTTCATCATATTTCTACAAAAAGTAATCGGATGCGAGAGAGATCACAAAGTGTCTTATTTCCGGTTACTGGCGTTTATGCCCTGACTGAACTAATTATTAATCAACCCAATAATATGGGTGGGTGATAGTTTGATAACAACTCTGGAGCCGTAATATGAAAATAATCTCTAAAATGTTAATCGGTGCGTTAGCGTTTGCCGTTACCAACGTTTATGCCGCAGAATTAATGACCAAAGCAGAATTTGAAAAAGTTGCATCGCAATATGAAAAAATAGGTGATATTTCAACCAGTAATGAAATGTCGACTGCAGATGCGAAAGAAGATCTGATCAAAAAAGCGGATGAAAAAGGGGCAGATGTGTTGGTGCTGACCTCTGGTCAAACTGACAATAAGATCCACGGCACGGCAAATATTTATAAGAAGAAATAATTCTGCACCCCATGTAAACATGCCCGATGCGTAAGTTTATCGGTGATCATCTATTGAAATTTATGCCGGATAAGGCGTTCGCGCTGGATTCGGCATTTCAGTTTTTCAGCCGCCGCCAGAATGTCGTTCGGCTGATACCTAAATAATTCGCCGCGGCTGTTTTATCGCCATTAAATTTCTCCAGTGCCTGTTGTGGCGTCAGTAAGCATGGACCGGGAGTTTCCGCCGACTCGCGCGCCAGTTCCGGCAGTAGCAACTGCAAAAATTGCGGCGTTAAATCCGGCGTCGGTTCCACACTTAAAAATAGCGCCAGTCGTTCCATCATATTGCGCAGTTCACGAATATTTCCCGGCCAGTTGTAGCGCAACAGCACAGTTTCACTTGCCTGTAATCCCTGACGTAACGCGGAAGAAAACGGCGCAGTAAGTGCCGCCAGTGACACTTTCAAAAAGCTTTCCGCCAGCTGCAGAATATCCGCCGCCCGCTCGCGTAGCGGCGGCAATTGCAGACGCAAAATACTCAGTCGATAAAACAGATCACGGCGAAAACGCCCTTGCTGCATATCCTCTTCGAGATTGCAGTGAGTGGCGCTAATAACCCGCACATCCACCGGAACAGGCTGATGCCCGCCGACGCGGGTGACCTCTTTTTCTTCCAGCACCCGCAGCAGCCGGGTCTGCAACGGCAGCGGCATTTCGCCTATCTCGTCAAGAAACAGCGTGCCACCGTGGGCGATTTCAAACAGCCCGGCGCGGCCTCCGCGTCGCGAGCCGGTAAACGCTCCTTCCTCATAGCCAAACAGCTCCGCTTCCAGCAGAGATTCAGCAATCGCCCCGCAGTTGACGGCAACAAAAGGATGCGACTTTTTGCCCTGTCGCGCATCGTGGCGGGCAAAATATTCCCGATGAATCGCCTGGGCCGCCAGCTCTTTGCCCGTCCCCGTTTCCCCTTCAATCAACACCGCCGCACTGGAGCGGGCATACAGCAAAATAGTCTGCCGTACCTGTTCCATCTGTGGTGATTGACCGAGCATATCGCCCAGCACGTAACGAGTACGCAGGGCGTTGCGGGTGGCATCGTGAGTATTATGGCGTAACGACATGCGCGTCATATCCAGCGCATCGCTAAATGCCTGGCGCACGGTGGCGGCAGAATAGATAAAAATTCCGGTCATTCCGGCTTCTTCCGCCAGATCGGTAATCAGCCCCGCGCCGACCACCGCTTCGGTGCCGTTGGCTTTTAGCTCGTTAATCTGCCCACGTGCGTCTTCTTCGGTAATGTAGCTACGTTGGTCGAGGCGCAAATTAAAGGTTTTTTGAAACGCTACCAGTGCCGGAATGGTTTCCTGATAGGTGACAACGCCGATAGAAGAGGTGAGTTTTCCGGCTTTTGCTAGTGCCTGTAACACATCATAGCCACTCGGTTTTATCAGAATCACCGGTACCGACAGGCGGCTTTTCAGGTACGCGCCGTTAGAGCCAGCGGCAATGATGGCGTCGCAGCGTTCGCTGGCCAGTTTTTTGCGGATGTAGGCCACCGCTTTTTCAAAGCCAAGCTGGATAGGGGTAATGTTTGCCAGGTGATCAAACTCGAGACTGATATCGCGAAATAGCTCGAACAGCCGCGTTACAGATACCGTCCAGATAACCGGTTTGTCGTCATTCAGCCGTGGTGGATGTGCCATAGCGCACCGCAAAGTTAAGAAACCGAATATTGGGTTTAGTCTTGTTTCATAATTGTTGCAATGAAACGCAGAGAAACATTGCCTGAAACGTTAACTGAAACGCATATTTGCGGATTACTTCATGATTTTATCTCTAACAAATTGAAATTAAACATTTAATTTTATTCAAGCAATTGTGGCATACCCCTTGCTTTGTCTTTATCAACGCAAATAACAAGTTGATAACAAAGGATGGGCTATGTCTCTACACTCTCCAGGTAAAGCATTTCGCGCTGCACTGTCTAAAGAAAATCCATTGCAGATTGTCGGCACCATTAACGCCAACCATGCGCTGCTGGCGCAGCGTGCCGGATATCAGGCGATTTATCTCTCCGGTGGTGGCGTGGCGGCAGGTTCGCTGGGGTTGCCGGATCTCGGTATTTCTACTCTTGATGATGTGCTGACTGATATTCGTCGTATCACTGACGTCTGCTCGCTGCCGCTGCTGGTGGATGCGGATATCGGTTTTGGCTCTTCGGCCTTTAACGTTGCCCGCACCGTGAAATCGATGATTAAAGCCGGTGCGGCGGGCTTACATATTGAAGATCAGGTTGGAGCAAAACGCTGCGGTCATCGCCCGAACAAAGCGATCGTCTCGAAAGAAGAGATGGTGGATCGGATCCGCGCGGCGGTGGATGCGAAAACCGATCCTGATTTTGTGATCATGGCGCGCACCGATGCGCTGGCGGTTGAAGGGCTGGATGCGGCGATCGAGCGTGCGCAGGCCTATGTTGAAGCGGGTGCCGAGATGTTGTTCCCGGAAGCAATTACCGAACTCGCTATGTACCGCCAGTTTGCCGATGCAGTGCAGGTGCCAATCCTTGCCAACATTACCGAGTTTGGCGCAACACCGCTGTTTACCACCGACGAATTACGCAGCGCCCATGTCGCAATGGCGCTGTATCCCCTTTCTGCTTTCCGCGCCATGAACCGCGCCGCTGAACATGTCTACAACGTCCTGCGCCAGGAAGGTACGCAGAAAAGCGTCATCGACACCATGCAGACCCGCAACGAGCTGTATGAAAGCATCAACTACTACCAGTACGAAGAGAAGCTCGACGACCTGTTTGCCCGTAACCAGGCGAAATAAAAAACGCCCTTTGGTTGTATCCGACAACCGATGCCTGATGCGTCGCTGACGCGGCTTATCAGGCCTACGGGATGAACTGAACTGTAGGTCGGATAAGACGCATAGCGTCGCATCCGACAACAATCTCGACCCTACAAATGATAACAATGACGAGGACAACATGAGCGATACAACGATCCTGCAAAACAGCACCCATGTCATTAAACCGAAAAAATCTGTGGCACTTTCTGGCGTTCCGGCGGGCAATACGGCGCTCTGCACCGTGGGTAAAAGTGGCAATGACCTGCATTACCGCGGCTACGATATTCTTGATCTGGCGGAACATTGCGAATTTGAAGAAGTGGCGCATCTGCTGATCCACGGCAAACTGCCGACCCGTGACGAACTCGCCGCCTACAAAACGAAACTGAAAGCCCTGCGCGGTTTACCGGCTAACGTGCGTACCGTGCTGGAAGCCTTACCAGCGGCGTCGCATCCGATGGATGTCATGCGCACCGGCGTTTCCGCGCTCGGCTGCACGCTGCCAGAAAAAGAGGGGCATACCGTCTCTGGCGCGCGGGATATTGCCGACAAATTATTAGCGTCGCTGAGCTCGATTCTTCTCTACTGGTATCACTACAGCCACAACGGCGAACGCATCCAGCCGGAAACCGATGACGATTCCATCGGCGGTCACTTCCTGCATTTGCTGCACGGCGAAAAGCCGTCGCAAAGCTGGGAAAAGGCGATGCATATTTCGCTGGTGCTGTACGCCGAACACGAGTTTAACGCCTCCACCTTTACCAGCCGGGTGATTGCGGGCACCGGCTCTGACATGTATTCAGCCATTATCGGCGCGATTGGCGCACTGCGCGGGCCGAAACACGGCGGGGCGAATGAAGTGTCGCTGGAGATCCAGCAACGTTACGAAACGCCGGACGAAGCCGAAGCCGATATCCGCAAGCGCGTGGAAAACAAAGAAGTGGTGATTGGTTTTGGACATCCGGTTTATACCATCGCTGACCCGCGTCATCAGGTGATCAAACGCGTGGCGAAGCAGCTCTCGCAGGAAGGCGGCTCGCTGAAGATGTACAACATCGCCGATCGTCTGGAAACGGTGATGTGGGAGAGCAAAAAGATGTTCCCCAATCTCGACTGGTTCTCCGCTGTTTCCTACAACATGATGGGCGTTCCCACCGAGATGTTCACGCCACTGTTTGTTATCGCCCGCGTCACCGGCTGGGCGGCGCACATTATCGAACAACGTCAGGACAACAAAATTATCCGTCCTTCCGCCAATTATGTTGGCCCTGAAGACCGCCCGTTTGTCGCGCTGGATAAGCGCCAGTAAACCTCTACGAATAACAAGAAGGAAACGTACCCAATGTCAGCTCAAATCAACAACATCCGTCCGGAATTTGATCGTGAAATCGTTGATATCGTCGATTACGTCATGAACTACGAAATCAGCTCCAGAGTGGCCTACGACACCGCCCATTACTGCCTGCTCGACACCCTTGGCTGCGGTCTGGAAGCTCTCGAATACCCGGCCTGTAAAAAACTGCTGGGGCCAATTGTTCCTGGCACCGTCGTACCTAACGGCGTGCGCGTCCCCGGAACTCAGTTCCAGCTCGACCCCGTCCAGGCGGCATTTAACATCGGCGCGATGATCCGCTGGCTTGATTTCAACGATACCTGGCTGGCGGCGGAGTGGGGCCATCCTTCCGACAACCTCGGCGGCATTCTGGCAACGGCGGACTGGCTTTCGCGCAACGCGGTCGCCAGCGGCAAAGCGCCGTTGACCATGAAACAGGTGCTGACCGGAATGATTAAAGCCCATGAAATTCAGGGCTGCATCGCGCTGGAAAACTCCTTTAACCGCGTTGGCCTCGACCACGTTCTGTTAGTGAAAGTGGCTTCCACCGCCGTGGTCGCCGAAATGCTCGGCCTGACCCGCGAGGAAATTCTCAACGCCGTTTCGCTGGCGTGGGTGGACGGTCAGTCGCTGCGCACCTATCGCCATGCGCCGAACACCGGCACGCGTAAATCCTGGGCGGCGGGCGATGCCACTTCCCGCGCGGTACGTCTGGCACTGATGGCGAAAACGGGCGAAATGGGTTACCCGTCAGCCCTGACCGCGCCGGTATGGGGCTTCTACGACGTCTCCTTTAAAGGTGAATCGTTCCGCTTCCAGCGCCCGTACGGTTCTTACGTCATGGAAAATGTGCTGTTCAAAATCTCCTTCCCGGCTGAGTTCCACTCCCAGACGGCAGTTGAAGCGGCGATGACGCTCTATGAACAGATGCAGGCAGCAGGCAAAACGGCGGCAGATATCGAAAAAGTGACCATTCGCACCCACGAAGCCTGTATTCGCATCATCGACAAAAAAGGGCCGCTCAATAACCCGGCTGACCGCGACCACTGCATTCAGTATATGGTGGCGATCCCACTGCTGTTCGGGCGCTTAACGGCAGCAGATTACGAAGACAACGTCGCGCAAGATAAACGCATCGACGCCCTGCGCGAGAAGATCAATTGCTTTGAAGATCCGGCATTTACCGCTGACTACCACGATCCTGAAAAACGCGCCATCGCCAATGCCATAACCCTTGAGTTTACCGACGGTACGCGATTTGAAGAAGTGGTGGTGGAGTACCCAATTGGTCATGCTCGCCGCCGTCAGGATGGCATTCCGAAGCTGGTGGATAAATTCAAAATCAATCTCGCGCGCCAGTTCCCGACTCGCCAACAGCAGCGCATTCTGGAGGTTTCTCTCGACAGAACTCGCCTGGAACAGATGCCGGTCAATGAGTATCTCGACCTGTACGTCATTTAAGTAAACGGCGGTAAGGCGTAAGTTCAACAGGAGAGCATTATGTCTTTTAGCGAATTTTATCAGCGTTCGATTAACGAACCGGAGCAATTCTGGGCCGAGCAGGCCCGGCGTATTGACTGGCAGACGCCCTTTACGCAAACGCTCGATCACAGCAATCCGCCGTTTGCCCGTTGGTTTTGTGAAGGCCGAACCAATTTGTGCCACAACGCCATCGACCGCTGGCTGGAGAAACAGCCAGAGGCGCTGGCGCTGATTGCCGTCTCTTCGGAAACAGAAGAAGAGCGCACCTTTACCTTTCGCCAGTTGCATGACGAAGTGAACGCGGTGGCGTCAATGCTGCGCTCACTGGGCGTGCAGCGTGGCGATCGGGTGCTGGTGTATATGCCGATGATTGCCGAAGCGCATATTACCCTGCTGGCCTGCGCGCGCATTGGCGCTATTCACTCGGTAGTGTTTGGTGGATTTGCCTCGCACAGCGTGGCTGCGCGGATTGATGACGCTAAACCGGTGCTGATTGTCTCGGCAGATGCCGGAGCGCGCGGTGGCAAAATCATTCCTTATAAAAAATTGCTCGACGATGCGATAAGTCAGGCGCAGCATCAGCCGCGCCACGTTTTGCTGGTGGATCGCGGGCTGGCGAAAATGGCGCGCGTTACCGGACGGGATGTCGATTTCGCGTCATTGCGCCATCAGCACATCGGCGCGCGGGTGCCGGTGGCGTGGCTGGAATCCAACGAAACCTCCTGCATTCTCTACACCTCCGGCACGACCGGCAAACCAAAAGGTGTACAGCGTGACGTCGGCGGTTATGCGGTGGCGCTGGCGACCTCAATGGACACCATTTTTGGTGGCAAAGCGGGCGGTGTGTTCTTCTGTGCGTCGGATATCGGCTGGGTAGTGGGGCATTCGTATATCGTCTACGCGCCGCTGCTGGCGGGGATGGCGACTATCGTTTACGAAGGATTACCGACCTGGCCTGACTGCGGCGTGTGGTGGAAAATCGTCGAGAAATATCAGGTTAGCCGGATGTTCTCAGCGCCGACCGCCATCCGCGTGCTGAAAAAATTCCCTACCGCTGAAATTCGCAAACACGATCTCTCGTCGCTGGAAGTGCTCTATCTGGCGGGAGAACCGCTGGATGAGCCGACTGCCAGTTGGGTGAGCAATACGCTGGATGTGCCGGTCATCGACAACTACTGGCAGACCGAATCCGGCTGGCCGATTATGGCGATTGCTCGCGGTCTGGACGACAGGCCGACACGTCTGGGAAGCCCCGGCGTGCCGATGTATGGATACAACGTGCAGTTGCTCAATGAAGTCACCGGCGAACCGTGCGGCGTCAACGAGAAAGGGATGCTGGTGGTAGAAGGGCCGCTGCCCCCGGGGTGTATTCAGACCATCTGGGGCGACGACGACCGCTTTGTGAAGACGTACTGGTCGCTGTTTTCCCGTCCGGTGTACGCCACCTTTGACTGGGGCATCCGCGATGCTGACGGTTATCACTTTATTCTCGGGCGCACTGACGATGTGATTAATGTTGCCGGGCATCGGCTTGGCACACGCGAGATTGAAGAGAGTATCTCCAGTCATCCGGGCGTTGCTGAAGTGGCGGTGGTTGGGGTGAAAGATGCGCTGAAAGGGCAGGTGGCGGTGGCGTTTGTCATTCCGAAAGAGAGCGACAGTCTGGAAGATCGCGAGGTGGCGCACTCGCAAGAGAAGGCGATTATGGCGCTGGTGGACAGCCAGATTGGCAACTTTGGTCGCCCGGCGCACGTCTGGTTTGTCTCGCAATTACCGAAAACGCGATCCGGAAAAATGCTGCGCCGTACGATCCAGGCGATTTGTGAAGGACGCGATCCGGGGGATCTGACGACTATTGATGATCCTGCGTCGTTGGATCAGATCCGCCAGGCGATGGAAGAGTAAGGTGTTGTCGGATGTGTTGTGTGGCGCGTCCGACACCGTGCGCAGATGCCTGATGCGACGCTTACCGCGTCTTATTATGCCTACAGGCCTGAACCGCAGGTCGGATAAGGCGCACGCGCCGCATCCGACACCGTGCACCAATGCCTGATGCGACGCTGACGCGTCTTATCATGCCTACAGGCCTGAACCGTAGGTCGGATAAGGCGCACGCGGCGCATCCGACACCGTGCGCAGATGCCTGATGCGACGCTGACGCGTCTTATCATGCCTACAGGCCTGAACCGTAGGTCGGATAAGGCGCACGCGCCGCATCCGACACCATGCACCAATGCCTGATGCGACGCAGGCGTGTCTTATCATGCGTACCCATTTTTTCTCAAATAAGTTTTTATCCACTTTTCCGCATTCATCCATATAAAAAATATACCCCCCCCCACGAAAACGATTGCTTTTTATCTTCAGATGAATAGAATGCGGCGGATTTTTTGGGTTTCAAACAGCAAAAAGGGGGAATTTCGTGTCGCAAGATAACAACTTTAGCCAGGGGCCAGTCCCGCAGTCGGCGCGGAAAGGGGTATTGGCATTGACGTTCGTCATGCTGGGATTAACCTTCTTTTCCGCCAGTATGTGGACCGGCGGCACTCTCGGAACCGGTCTTAGCTATCATGATTTCTTCCTCGCAGTCCTCATCGGTAATCTTCTCCTCGGTATTTACACTTCATTTCTTGGTTACATTGGCGCAAAAACCGGCCTGACCACCCATCTTCTTGCTCGCTTCTCGTTTGGTGTTAAAGGCTCATGGCTGCCTTCACTGCTGCTGGGCGGCACTCAGGTCGGCTGGTTCGGTGTTGGCGTGGCGATGTTTGCTATTCCGGTGGGCAAGGCAACCGGGCTGGATATTAATTTGCTGATTGCCGTTTCCGGTTTACTGATGACCGTCACCGTCTTCTTTGGCATTTCGGCGCTGACGGTACTTTCGGTGATTGCGGTTCCGGCGATTGCCTGCCTTGGCGGTTATTCCGTATGGCTGGCCGTTAACGACATGGGCGGCCTGAACGCATTAAAAGCGGTCGTTCCCGCACAACCGTTAGATTTCAATGTCGCGCTGGCGCTGGTTGTGGGGTCATTTATCAGTGCGGGTACGCTCACCGCTGACTTTGTCCGCTTTGGTCGCAATGCCAAACTGGCGGTGCTGGTGGCGATGGTGGCCTTTTTCCTCGGCAACTCGTTGATGTTTATTTTCGGTGCGGCAGGCGCTGCGGCACTGGGGATGGCGGATATCTCTGATGTGATGATTGCTCAGGGCTTGCTGCTGCCCGCGATTGTGGTGCTGGGGCTGAATATCTGGACCACCAATGATAACGCACTGTATGCGTCAGGTTTAGGTTTCGCCAACATTACCGGTATGTCGAGCAAAACCCTTTCGGTAATCAACGGTATTATCGGCACAGTCTGCGCACTATGGCTGTATAACAATTTTGTCGGCTGGCTGACTTTCCTTTCGGCTGCTATTCCTCCGGTGGGTGGCGTGATCATCGCCGACTTTCTGATGAACCGTCGCCGCTATGAGCACTTTGCGACCACGCGTATGATGAGTGTCAATTGGGTGGCGATTCTGGCGGTCACGCTGGGGATTGCCGCAGGCCACTGGTTACCGGGCATTGTTCCGGTCAACGCGGTATTAGGTGGCGCGCTGAGTTATCTGATCCTTAACCCGATTTTGAATCGCAAAACGACAGCTGCAATGACGCATGTGGAGGCTAACAGTGTCGAATAACGCTTTACAGACAATTATTAACGCCCGGTTACCCGGCAAAGAGGGGCTATGGCAGATTCATCTGCAGGACGGAAAAATCAGCGCCATTGATGCGCAATCCGGCGTGATGCCCGTAACAGAAAACAGCCTGGATGCCGAGCAAGGTTTAGTTTTACCGCCGTTTGTGGAGCCGCATATTCACCTGGATACCACGCAAACCGCCGGGCAACCGAACTGGAATCAGTCCGGCACGCTGTTTGAAGGCATTGAACGCTGGGCCGAGCGCAAAGCATTATTAACCCATGGCGATGTGAAACAACGCGCCTGGCAAACGCTGAAATGGCAGATTGCCAACGGTATTCAGCATGTGCGTACCCATGTCGATGTTTCGGATGCAACCCTGACTGCGCTAAAAGCGATGCTGGAAGTGAAGCAGGAAGTCGCGCCGTGGATTGATCTGCAAATCGTCGCCTTCCCGCAGGAAGGGATTTTGTCGTATCCCAACGGTGAAGCGTTGCTGGAAGAGGCGCTACGCTTAGGGGCAGATGTAGTGGGGGCGATTCCGCATTTTGAATTTACCCGCGAATACGGCGTGGAGTCGCTGCATAAAACCTTCGCCCTGGCGCAAAAATACGACCGTCTCATTGATGTTCACTGTGATGAGATCGATGACGAACAGTCGCGCTTTGTCGAAACCGTTGCCGCCCTGGCGCACCGTGAAGGCATGGGCGCGCGAGTCACCGCCAGCCACACCACGGCAATGCACTCCTATAACGGGGCGTATACCTCGCGCCTGTTCCGTTTGCTGAAAATGTCCGGTATTAACTTTGTCGCCAACCCGCTGGTCAATATTCATCTACAAGGGCGTTTCGATACGTATCCAAAACGTCGCGGTATTACGCGTGTTAAAGAGATGCTGGAGTCCGGCATTAACGTCTGTTTTGGTCACGATGATGTCTTCGATCCGTGGTATCCACTGGGAACGGCGAATATGCTGCAAGTGCTGCATATGGGTCTGCATGTTTGCCAGCTGATGGGCTACGGGCAGATTAACGACGGCCTGAATTTAATCACCCACCATAGCGCCAGGACGTTGAATTTGCAGGATTACGGCATAGTCGCCGGAAACAGCGCTAACCTGATTATCCTGCCGGCTGAAAATGGGTTTGATGCGCTGCGCCGTCAGGTTCCGGTACGCTATTCGGTACGTGGTGGTAAGGTGATTGCCACCACGCAACCGGCACAAACCACCGTGTATCTGGAGCAGCCGGAAGCCATCGATTACAAACGGTAATCGGCTGGGTTGCAGCGAGCGTAGTTTATGCCGGATGCGGCTTGAACGCCTTGCACTGAACTCGTAGGCCTGATAAGCGTCGCGCATCAGGCAATTCCAGCCGCTGACCTGTGTCAGCGGCTACCGTGATTCATTCCCGCCAACAACCGCGCATTCATCCAACGCCATTTGCAAAAATGCCTTTGCGGCGGCTGTCTGCCAGCTATTTTTCCGCCGCAACAAAACCGCCGTTCTCTCCAGTAACGGTGGGGCAAGGGATATAGCTTTAAGCCCGTCATGTTTTGTGGCAATCGCTGCTGGCAACAATGTGGAAAGGGAAGTGCGGCGAATCAGCGCCAGAACTGCGCTAATTGAGTTCGCCTCTATCACCACCTGTGGATGTAGCCCCGCTTTCTCGCAGTAGTGGTCAATTTGCTCTCTGGTGGCAAATTCCGCGCTGAGCAGTACCAGTTTTTCATCATGCAAGCGACTCAACGCCACCTGTTCATGGGCTACCAGTGGATGATGTTGCGCCACGACTAACGCTAAACTTTCTGTCAGTAAAGGTATTGCCTCCAGTTCCGGCGAATGCACCGGCGCGAAGGCAATCCCAACATCCAGCTCGTCGCGGCAAAGCAGATCTTCGATTTTCTCCTGTGACATTTCCTGTAGCTGGAGCGTGATGCCGGGATAACGCGCATAGAAATCCGCCATTAAAGGGCCGATAAAGTAGCTCGTGAAGGTGGGGGTGACGGCGATGCGCAGCGATCCTCGCGTCAAATCGGCAACATCATGAATCGCCCGTTTACCCGCCCCCAGTTCCTGTAACGCACGGCTGGCGTACTGTCGCCAGACTTCTCCCGCATCGGTGAGACGAATCGTTCGCCCGCTACGGTCAAACAGCGGTACGCCCAAACTCTCTTCTAACTGGCGAATCTGCTGGGAAAGCGCAGGTTGGGAGATATGCAACGCACTGGCGGCACGGGTGAAGCTGCCATGTTCAGCCACGGCAAGAAAGTAATTGATATGTCGAGAGAGCATTCGCCAACCTATAAGTAAATCCAATAGAACTCATCATAAATGAGTCTTTTACCTTATGGCAATCGGCGAGTAGTCTGCCTCTCATTCCAGAGACAGACAGAGGTTAACGGTGAAAGAGATTATTGATGGATTCCTTAAATTCCAGCGCGAGGCATTTCCTGAGCGGGAAGCCTTGTTTAAACAGCTGGCGACAAAGCAAAGCCCGCGCACACTTTTTATCTCCTGCTCCGACAGCCGTCTGGTCCCTGAGCTGGTGACGCAACGCGAACCTGGCGATCTGTTCGTGATTCGCAACGCAGGCAATATCGTCCCTTCCTACGGACCGGAACCTGGTGGCGTTTCTGCTTCGGTGGAGTATGCCGTCGCTGCGCTTCGGGTATCTGACATTGTGATTTGCGGTCATTCCAACTGTGGCGCGATGACTGCCATTGCCAGCTGTCAGTGCATGGACCATATGCCTGCTGTTTCCCACTGGCTGCGTTATGCCGATTCAGCTCGCGTCGTTAATGAGGCGCGCCCGCATTCCGATTTAGCGTCAAAAGCTGCGGCGATGGTACGTGAAAACGTCATTGCTCAGTTGGCTAATTTGCAAACTCATCCATCGGTGCGCCTGGCGCTCGAAGAGGGGCGGATCGCCCTGCACGGCTGGGTCTACGACATTGAAAGCGGCAGTATCGCAGCCTTTGACGGCGTAACCCGCCAGTTTGTGCCACTGGCAGCTAATCCTTGCGTTTGTGCCATACCGCTACGCCAGCCGACCGCAGCGTAACCTTATTTTTAAACCATCAGGAGATTCACCATGATTCAGTCGCAAATTAACCGCAATATTCGTCTTGATCTTGCCGATGCCATTTTGCTCAGCAAAGCTAAAAAAGATCTCTCATTTGCCGAGATTGCCGACGGCACCGGTCTGGCAGAAGCCTTTGTGACCGCGGCTTTGCTGGGGCAGCAGGCGCTTCCTGCCGACGCTGCCCGCCTGGTCGGGGCGAAGCTGGAGCTCGACGAAGACGCCATTTTACTGTTGCAGATGATTCCACTGCGTGGCTGCATTGATGACCGTGTTCCAACCGACCCAACGATGTACCGTTTCTATGAAATGTTGCAGGTGTACGGTACGACCCTGAAAGCGTTGGTTCATGAGAAGTTTGGCGATGGCATTATCAGTGCGATTAACTTCAAACTCGACGTCAAGAAAGTGGCGGACCCGGAAGGTGGCGAACGTGCGGTCATCACTTTAGATGGTAAATATCTGCCGACCAAACCGTTCTGACAGCCATGCGCGACCATCAAAAGACGTTCACGATGCTGCTGGTTCTGGTGCTGATTGGTCTTAATATGCGACCACTGCTCACCTCCGTCGGGCCACTGCTACCGCAATTGCGCCAGGCGAGCGGAATGAGCTTTAGCGTGGCTGCCCTGTTGACGGCTCTGCCGGTGGTCACCATGGGCGGGCTGGCGCTGGTCGGAAGCTGGCTTCATCAGCATGTCAGCGAACGTCGCAGCGTCGCCATCAGTTTGTTGCTGATAGCCGTCGGCGCATTGATGCGAGAGCTTTACCCTCAAAGTGTGCTGCTGCTTAGCAGCGCACTGCTCGGTGGAGTGGGGATCGGCATCATTCAGGCGGTGATGCCTTCGGTGATTAAACGGCGGTTTCAGCAGCGCACGCCACTGGTGATGGGGCTGTGGTCTGCGGCTCTGATGGGCGGCGGTGGACTTGGTGCCGCCCTGACGCCCTGGTTAGTTCAACACAGCGAGATTTGGTTCCAGACTCTCGCCTGGTGGGCGCTGCCTGCCATTATTGCGCTCTTTGCCTGGTGGTGGCAAAGCTGCCGCGAGGTCGTCTCTTCCCACAAGACAACAACCACTCCGGTTCGCGTAGTCTTCACTCCCCGCGCCTGGACGCTGGGTATTTACTTCGGTCTGATTAACGGCGGTTACGCCAGTCTGATTGCCTGGTTACCCGCCTTCTATATTGAGATCGGTGCCAGCACGCAGTACAGCGGTTCCTTGCTGGCGTTGATGACGCTTGGTCAAGCCGCAGGGGCATTGCTGATGCCTGCTATGGCTCGCCATCAGGATCGGCGCAAACTATTAATGCTGGCACTGGCGTTACAACTGGTGGGTTTCTGCGGCTTTATCTGGCTGCCGCTGCAATTGCCGGTATTGTGGGCAATGGTGTGTGGGTTAGGTCTGGGGGGCGCATTTCCGCTCTGTTTGCTGCTGGCGCTCGATCACTCTGCGCAACCCGCTATTGCTGGCAAACTGGTGGCGTTTATGCAGGGGATCGGTTTTATCATTGCCGGGCTTGCTCCGTGGTTTTCTGGTGTGCTGCGTAGTATCAGTGGCAATTACCTGATGGACTGGGCGTTTCATGCGCTGTGCGTCGTTGGGCTGATGATCATAACCCTGCGTTTTGCACCAGCACGTTTTCCGCAGCTGTGGGTCAAAGAGGCATGATGCGACGCTCGTTCCTGCGCTTTGTTTACGCCGGATGCGGCCTACGTAGATCACTGAACTTATAGGCCTGATAAGCGGAGCGCATCAGGCAATTTTGCTTATTAAAACTGGCGATTCAACTTTAAAATCTTTGAAATAATATTGCTTATCCCGGTCGTTTATTTCGCGAATAACCCGACAAGGAATGCCAGCCGCCACGACGTTTGGTGGAATGTCTTTTGTGACGACACTACCCGCGCCAATAACAGAATTATCCCCGATGGTGACGCCTGGATTAATAACCACATGACTTCCGATCCAGACGTTATTGCCAATCGTTATCGGAAAAGAGTACATCTCGCCGTTTTTTCTCAATTCATGGTGTACAGGGTGTCCCGTAACGGAAATGGTAACGTTGGGGGCAACCAGTACGTTATCACCGATCGTTACCGTGTAATCATCGACAATGGTTAAATTGAAATTTGCATAAAAATTGCGGCCTATATGGATGTTGGAGCCGTAAGAGAAATAGACGGGTGGTTCTACCCAGGCGTTTTCCCCTACCGTGGCAAACATTTCTTTAAGCAGGCTTTCCCTTTTTTCAACTTCTGATGGATGCGAGTGATTAAACTCATACATTAACGTTTTCCCACGAAGTCTTTTTTCCGGTAAGCCTTCGCACATATCGGTAAATAGCTTGCCTGCTTTTATTCTTTCTGTCATTGGCATGTTCATTGCGATCATTCCGTCCTGATATGTTGGTCGGATAAGGCGCTCGCGCCGCATCCGACATTGATTACTTAAGCGACTTCATTCACCTGACGACGCAGCAGGGAAAGCGGGCCGGGGCCGCTAAGCGTGAACACGGAAATTAAGGTGAAGCCCAGCGCCACCAGACCCAGCACCAGATAAGCGCCCTGGAAACCGATGCTTTCATACATATTGCCCGCCAGTACAGACATAAAAATCATCGCCAGTTGCTTAAAGAAGCAGAAACAGACCAGATAAATCGTCGCTGAAAAACGCACTTCAAACTGGCTGGTAATATATTTAAAGCAGCCCACCAGCAGGAACGGTACTTCAAACATATGCAGCGTTTTCAGAATAACCACTTCCAGCGCTGAGGTGGCGAATGATGAGCCAATAATACGTACAGACATAATGGTGCCAGCCAGCAGCAGGGCGTTTTTCCCACCGATGCGATTAATGATCAGTGGCGCAAAGAACATAATCGAGGCGTTAAGTAATTCGCCCATTGTCGTTACGTAGCCAAATACCCGCGTACCCTGCTCACCGGTGGCAAAGAACGAAGTAAAGAAATTAGCAAACTGTTGGTCAAAAACATCGTAGGTGCAGGAAACGCCAATAACATACAGTGACAAAAACCACAGTTTTGGCTGTCTGAACAGTTCCAGCGCCAGCTTAAGGCTAAATGCCGAATGGTTGGCACCTACCGCATTGGCAACCGTGGCGGAAGAAGGCGCATCCGTTTTGGCGAAAAAGAGTAAAACGGCAAGGATGAGTGCACAGCCAGAACCCAGCCAGAAAACAAACTGATTATTGATGGTAAACATGATGCCAACAATCGAGGCACACAGCGCCCAGCCAACACAGCCAAACATCCGCGCGCGACCAAATTCGAAATTACTGCGACGGCTGACTTTCTCGATAAATGCCTCTACTGCTGGCGCACCGGCGTTAAAACAGAAACCAAGATAAATACCACCAACAATCGACCCTACAAGAATGTTGTATTGTAACAGTGGCCCGAAGATAAAAATAAAGAACGGCGCAAACATTACTAACATGCCGGTAATCATCCACAGCAGGTATTTGCGCAGCCCGAGTTTGTCAGAAAGCAGACCAAACAGCGGTTGGAATAATAGCGAGAACAGAGAAATAGCGGCAAAAATAATACCCGTATCACTTTTGCTGATATGGTTGATGTCATGTAGCCAAATGGGGAAAAACGGGAAGTAGGCTCCCATGATAAAAAAATAAAAGAAAAAGAAAAAACCGAACATCCAAAAGTTTGTGTTTTTTAAATAGTACATAATGGATTTCCTTACGCGAAATACGGGCAGACATGGCCTGCCCGGTTATTATTATTTTTGACACCAGACCAACTGGTAATGGTAGCGACCGGCGCTCAGCTGGAATTCCGCCGACACTGACGGGCTCCAGGAGTCGTCGCCACCAATTCCCATATGGAAACCGTCGATATTTAGCCATGTGCCTTCTTCCGCGCGCAGCAGATGGCGATGGCTGGTTTCCATCAGTTGTTGTTGGCTGTAGCGGCTGATGTTGAACTGGAAGTCGCCGCGCCACTGGTGTGGTCCATAATTCAATTCGCGCGTCCCGCAGCGCAGACCGTTTTCGCTCGGGAAGACGTACGGGGTATACATGTCTGACAATGGCAAGTCCCAGCGGTCAAAACAGGCCGCAGTCAGACGGTCGGGATAGTTTTCTTGCGGCCCTAATCCGAGCCAGTTTACCCGCTCTGCGACATGTGCGAGCTCGCAGGTCAGGCCAATCCGCGCCGGATGCGGTGTGTCGCTCGCTACTTCAACATCCACACTGACGACCATCTCACCGTGCCCATCGATACGGTAGGTTTTCCGGCTGATAAATAAGGTTTTCCCCTGATACTGCCAGGCGTGGACAGTGGTAATCAGCACCGCGTCGGCAAGCGTATCTGCCGTGCACTGCAACAACGCGGCTTCGGCCTGGTAATGGCCCGCCGCCTTCCAGCGTTCTACCCAGGCATTCGGGTCAATGCGGGTCGCTTCACTGACGCCAATGTCGTTATCCAGCGGGGCACGGGTGAACTGATCGCGCAGCGGCGTCAGCAGTTGTTTTTCATCGCCAATCCACATTTGTGAAAGAAAGCCTGACTGGCGGTTAAATTGCCAACGCTTATTACCCAGCGCGATGCAAAAATCCGTTTCGCTGGTGGTCAGTTGCGGGATGGCGTGGGACGTGGAGGGGAGTGCCACACTGAGGTTTTCCGCCAGTCGCCATTGTTGCCAGGCGCTGATGTGTCCGGCTTCTGACCAGGCGGTCGCGTTAGGTTGCACTACGTGTACCGTAAGCCAGAGTTGTCCGGCGCTCTCCGGCCGCGGTAGTTCAGGCAGTTCAATCAACTGTTTACCTTGTGGATCGACAGTCAGAGGCTCTTCACCGCTTGCCAGTGGCTTGCCATCCAGCGCCACCGACCAGTGCAGGAGCTCGTTATCGCTATGACGAAACAGGTATTCGCTGGTCACTTCGATGGTTCGCCCGGATAAACGGAACTGGAAAAACTGCTGTTGGTGTTTTGCTTCTGTCATTGCCGGATGCGGCGTGCGGTCGGCAAAGACCAGACCGTTCATGCAGAACTGGCGATCGTTCGGCGTATCGCCAAAGTCACCACCGTAAGCCGACCATGGGTTGCCGTTTTCATCATATTTAATCAGCGACTGATCCACCCAGTCCCAGACGAATCCACCCTGTAAACGGGGGTACTGACGAAACGCCTGCCAGTATTTCGCGAAGCCACCGAGACTGTTACCCATTGCGTGGGCGTATTCGCAAAGGATCAGCGGGCGCGTCTCTCCTGGCAGCGAAAGCCATTTTTTGATGGACCATTTCGGCACAGCCGGGAAGGGCTGGTCTTCATCCACGCGCGCGTACATCGGGCAAATAATATCGGTTGCAGAAGTGTCGGCTCCGCCGCCTTCATACTGCACCGGGCGGGAAGAATCGACAGATTTAATCCAGCGATAGAGTGCGTCGTGATTAGCACCGTGGCCCGATTCATTACCCAGCGACCAGATAATTACGCTCGGGTGATTTCGATCGCGCTGCACCATCCGCGTTACGCGTTCACTCATGGCCGGTAGCCAGCGTGGATCATCGGTCAGACGATTCATTGGCACCATGCCGTGGGTTTCAATATTGGCTTCATCCACCACATACAGGCCGTAGCGGTCGCACAGCGTGTACCACAGCGGGTGGTTCGGATAATGCGAACAGCGCACGGCGTTAAAGTTGTTCTGCTTCATCAGCAGGATATCCTGCACCATCGTTTGCTCATCCATGACCTGACCATGCAGAGGATGATGCTCGTGACGGTTAACGCCGCGAATCAGCAACGGCTTGCCGTTCAACAGCAGCAGACCATTTTCAATCCGCACCTGGCGGAAACCGACATCACAGGCTTCCGCTTCAATCAGCGTGCCGTCGGCGGTGTGCAGTTCAATAACTGCACGATAGAGATTCGGGAGTTCGGCGCTCCACAGCGCCGGATTTTCAACGTTCAGGCGTAGCGTGACGCGATCGGCATAACCACCACGTTCATCGATAATTTCGCCGCCGAAAGGCGCGGTACCGCTGGCGACCTGCATTTCACCCTGCCACAAAGAAACCGTCACCCTCAGCGCATCGCGCAGTTCACCGCACATCTGAACGTTTGCTTCCAGTACCGCGCGGCTGAAATCATCATTAAAGTGAGTGGCAACATGGAAATCGCTGATTTGTGTGGTCGGTTTATGCAGCAACGAGACGTCACGGAAAATGCCGCTCATTCGCCACATATCCTGATCTTCCAGATAGCTACCGTCACTCCAGCGCAGCACCATCACCGCGAGGCGGTTATCTCCGGCGCGTAAAAATGCGCTGAGGTCAAATTCAGACGGCAAACGGCTGTCCTGTCCGTAACCGACCCAGCGCCCGTTGCACCACAAATGAAACGCCGAGTTAATGCCATCAAAAATAATTCGCGTCTGGCCTTCCTGTAACCAGCTTTCATCAACATTAAATGTGAGCGAGTAACAACCTGTCGGATTCTCCGTGGGAACAAACGGTGGATTGACTGCAATGGGATAGGTCACATTGGTGTAGATAGGCGCATCGTAACCGAGCATCTGCCAGTTTGAGGGGACGACGACAGTATCGGCGTCAGGAAGATCGCGCTCCAGCCAACTTTCCGGCACCGCTTCTGGGGACGGGAACCAGGCAAATTGCCACTCACCATTCAGGCTGCGTAACTGCCGGGAAGGGCGATTATTGCGGGCCTCTTCACTATTTCGCCAGCTGGCGAAAGGAGGATGCGCCGCAAGGCGGTTGAGTTGGGTAACGCCAGGGTTTTCCCAGTCACGACGTTGTAATACGACGGCCAGTGAATCCGTAATCATGGTCATAGCTGTATCCTGTGTGAAATTGTTATCCGCTCACAATTTCATACAACATACGAGTCGGACACATCAGGTGTAAAGCCTGGGGTGCCTAATGAGTGAGCTGACTCACATTAATTGCGTTGCGCTCACTGCTCGCTTTCCAGTCGGGAAATTTGTCGCGCCAGCTGCATTAAGGAATCAGCCAACGCCTGGGGAGAAGCGGTTTGCGTATTGGGTGGCAGGGTGGTTTTTCGTTTCACCAGTGAGACGGGCAACAGCTGATTGCCCTTCACTGCCTGGCCCTGAGAGAGTTGCAGCAAGCGGTCCACGCTGGTTTGCCCAAGCAGGCGAAAATCCTGTTTGATGGTCGTTAATGGCGGGATATAACACGAGCTGTCTTCGGTATCGTCGTATCCCACTACCGAGATATCCGCGCCGACGCGCAGCCCGAACTCGGTAATGGCGCGCATTGCACCCAGCGCCATCTGATCGTTGGCAACCAGCATCGCAGTAGGAATGATGCCCTCATTCAGCATCTGCATGGTTTGATGAAAACCGGACATGGCGCTCCAGTCGCCTTCCCGTTCCGCTATCGGTTGAATTTGATTGTGTTTAAGATATTTATGCCAGCCCGCCAGACGCAGACGCGCCGAGACAGAACTTAATGGGCCCGCTAACAGCGCGATTTGCTGGTGACCCAATGCGACCAAATGCTCTACGCCCAGCCGTGTACCGTCTTCATGGGAAAAAATAATACTGTTGATGGGAGTCTGGTCAGAGACATCAAGAAATAGCGCCGGAACATTAGCGCAGGCTGCCTCCACAGCAATGGCATCCTGGTCATCCAGCGGATAGTTGATGATCAGACCACTTACGCGTTGCGCGAGAAGATTGTGTACTGCCGCTTTACAGGCTTCGACACCGCTTCTTTCTACCATCGACACCACCACGCTGGCACCCAGTTGATCGGCGCGAGATTTAATCGCCGCGACAATTTGCGACGGTGCGTGCAGGGCCAGACTGGAGGTGGCAACGCCAATCAGCAACGACTGTTTGCCCGCTAACTGTTGTGCTACGCGGTTGGGAATGTAATTTAGCTCCGCCATCGCCGCTTCCACTTTTTCCCGCGTTTTCGCTGAAACGTGGCTGGCCTGATTCACCACGCGGGAAACGGTCTGATAAGAGACACCGGCATACTCCGCGACATCGTATAGCGTTACTGGTTTCACATTCACCACCCTGAATTGACTTTCTTCCGGGCGCTATCATGCCATACCACGAAAGGTTTTGCGCCATTCTGCGGGGCTGACGCCGAAGTGAGATTTAAAATGCTGACGCCAGGTCACAGGTGAGAGAAAACCCACCTCAGCCGCTATCCGCTCAACGGGCAACTGACTGGATCCCAACAGTTCCTGGCTACGGCGTAAGCGTTCAGTGATGAGCCATTCGGCGATACTCGAACCGGTCGCTTTCATAAAATGACGGGTTAGTGTGCGGCGACTCATCATTACTCGCTGAGCCAGCGAGTCGAGATCATGCTGTTGCGCAATGTTTTGCCGCAGGTAATCCAGCAGGAGGTTAATGCGTTCATCATGGGTATTTTTCGGCACCGGTTGCTCTATAAACTGCGCCTGACCGCCGGTGCGATATGGCGGTACGACCATCCGTCGGGCAATATGGTTAGCATAGTCGCTGCCAAAATGTTGCCGAACAATATACAAACAGCAATCCAGCGCCGCGGCAGTACCGGCAGAGGTAATAATGCCATCATCGTCTACATACAACGCGTTAATATCCAGATGTGTTTGTGGAAAACGTGCCTGAAATTCACGCTCGAACTCCCAGTGCGTGGCAGCACGCTTATTGTTCAGTAAACCTGCATAGCCGAGCACAAACGTGCCCAGGCAAAGCCCGACAATCTGTGCCCCGTTATCTCGTGCGGTCGTTAAGGCTTCCAGCAGTTTTTGTGGCGGTTTTTGTGTAATTGTTCCCCAGTAAGGAATTATCACAATATCCGCCTGGATGACTGCCGTATAGTCATGGGTGGCGGTTACGGAAAACCCATCGGCAGAGTCCACGTTTCCCGGCTTTTCAGCGCAGATAATTACATGAAAGCGTTTTTTCTCCGCCATTTTTTCGCTAAACACGATAAACGGTACGGAAAGGTGAAAAGGACTAAAACCGGCAACGGCGATAATGGCAACAGTTAGCGGGCGCATAACACTCTTTATCTCCGAATTAGAATGTCAACGTTTCACCATCTTCTGGTACGTTCACAAATTCGATAATTTGATTATCTCTGGCGTATTCCTTGAGCGCATCACGCGTCAGCAAACAGTGGTTTACGGCCTCCATATGTGTCGCGACAATTTGCGCTTCTGGCAGGGTAAAATGTGTTTTGAGAATATCTTCAGCTCCCATAATTATCGCGCCATGCCCCAGAACATGCGCAAATCCGGCATTCAACACCACCACTTCTGGTTGGAAAGTTAGCATTGTAGCCTCGACGTCATCACGCCAGAGGGTATCGCCAGCCAGATAGAGCGTTTTCTCTGTCGGGTGCTGGAAAACAACGCCGCAGGCTGCGCCTAAACGCTTCGCCATAGCCGGGTCTGCATAGGTGTGATCGGAGCCGTGCTGCCCTGTCGTTTTATGCAGAGTAATATCGCCAAATTTAGTCTCGTCGGCAAGTACGGTAAGATGCGTAAATCCTTGTTTATGCAGTGATTCAGCATCTTGCTCATTTTGCACATAAATCCGTTTATCTTTGGGGACGACGCGGGAGGCTGTTTCGTCCCAGTGATCTTCATGCAAATGGGTCACTATTAGGGCGTCAACGTTGAGTAACGTTGTTAAATCGCACGGTAATTCTACCGTTGGATTGCGGATTTCTGCGCGTGCCGTTCCGGCAAAACCCGGATAACTTCCTTTAGGCGCGAGTAACGGGTCAATAAGAAATGTTTTGCCAGCGTATTGGATAATTTGGGTGGCATTACGAATTTGAGTAATTTTCATGATTTGCTCCACATCACAGTATTGATGGCATTAGCGTAGCGTGCAGCCCGTACTGTGCATGTGGGCAAATGGGCGAATAACGATGAGAATGGGCCAAATTACACATTGGCGCAACTAGCGTAAATGCACGCCGCTTCGCCGTCCGGCCACCAGAATAGCCTGCGATTCAACCCCTTCTTCGATCTGTTTTGCTACCCGTTGTAGCGCCGGAAGATGCTTTTCCGCTGCCTGTTCGATGGTCATTGCGCTTGCCATATACACCAGATTCAGACAGCCAATCACCCGTTGTTCACTGCGTAGGGGCACGGCAATGGAGGCGATCTTCTCTTCCTGATCCCAGCCACGGTAGTTCTGTCCGTAACCCTCTTTGCGTGCGCGCGCCAGAATGGCTTCCAGCTTTAACGGCTCCCGTGCCAGCTGATAGTCATCACCGGGACGGGCGGCTAACATTTCGATTAACTCCTTGCGTTCTTGTTCCGGGCAAAAGGCCAGCCAGGTCAGGCCCGAGGCGGTTTTCAGGAGCGGTAAACGCCGTCCGACCATTGCCCGGTGAAAAGATAAACGGCTGAAACGGTGGGTGGTTTCGCGTACCACCATTGCATCAACATCCAGCGTGGACACATCTGTCGGCCATACCACTTCGCGCAACAGATCGCCCAGCAGCGGGGCTGCCAGTGCAGAAATCCATTGTTCGTCACGAAATCCTTCGCTTAATTGCCGCACTTTGATGGTCAGACGAAAACTGTCATCGGAGGTACTGCGCCGGACATATCCCTCTTCCTGCAGCGTTTCCAGCAGTCGCCGCACAGTGGTGCGATGCAGGCCGCTGAGCTCCGCCAGCAGCCCGACGCTGGCACCGCCATCGAGTTTATTTAACATATTTAATAACATTAGACCGCGGGTTAAGCCGCGCACGGTTTTGTATTCCGTCTGCTCATCTTTCTGCATATTAATTGACATTTCTATAGTTAAAACAACGTTGTGCACTTGGTGCACACTCAGGCATGTTTTGATTGTAGCCGAAAACACCCTTCCTATACTGAGCGCACAATAAAAAATCATTTACATGTTTTTAACAAAATAAGTTGCGTAGAACTGTGCGCGCAACGGCATTTTGTCCGAGTCGTGAGGTACTGAAATGGCAATACAACACCCTGACATCCAGCCTGCTGTTAACCATTGCGTTCAGGTGGCGATCGCTGGTGCCGGTCCGGTCGGGCTGATGATGGCGAACTATCTCGGCCAGATGGGCATTGACGTGCTGGTGGTGGAGAAACTCGATAAGTTGATCGACTATCCACGCGCGATTGGAATTGATGACGAGGCGCTGCGCACCATGCAGTCGGTTGGCCTTGTCGATAATGTTCTGCCGCACACTACGCCGTGGCATGCGATGCGTTTTCTTACCCCAAAAGGCCGCTGTTTTGCTGATATTCAGCCAATGACCGATGAATTTGGCTGGCCGCGTCGTAACGCCTTTATTCAGCCGCAGGTCGATGCGGTGATGCTGGAAGGGTTGTCGCGGTTTCCGAATGTGCGCTGCCTGTTTTCCCGCGAGCTGGAGGCCTTCAGCCAGCAAGATGACGAAGTGACCTTGTATCTGAAAACGGCAGAAGGGCAGCGGGAAACGGTCAAAGCCCAGTGGCTGGTAGCCTGTGACGGTGGAGCAAGTTTTGTCCGGCGCACCCTGAATGTGCCGTTTGAAGGTAAAACCGCACCAAATCAGTGGATTGTGGTGGATATCGCCAACGATCCGTTAAGTACGCCGCATATCTATTTGTGTTGCGATCCGGTGCGCCCGTATGTTTCTGCAGCTCTGCCTCATGCGGTACGTCGCTTTGAATTTATGGTGATGCCGGGCGAAACCGAAGAACAGCTCCGCGAGCCGCAAAATATGCGCAAACTGTTAAGCAAAGTGCTGCCTAATCCGGACAACGTCGAGTTGATTCGTCAGCGTGTCTACACCCACAACGCGCGACTGGCACAACGTTTTCGTATTGACCGCGTACTGCTGGCGGGCGATGCCGCACATATCATGCCGGTGTGGCAGGGGCAGGGCTATAACAGTGGTATGCGCGACGCCTTTAACCTCGCCTGGAAACTGGCGTTGGTTATCCAGGGGAAAGCTCGCGATGCGCTGCTCGATACCTATCAACAAGAACGTCGCGATCACGCCAAAGCGATGATTGATCTGTCGGTGACGGCGGGCAACGTACTGGCTCCGCCGAAACGCTGGCAGGGTACGTTACGTGACGGTGTTTCCTGGCTGCTGAATTATCTGCCGCCAGTAAAACGCTACTTTCTCGAAATGCGCTTCAAGCCGATGCCGCAATATTACGCCGGTGCGCTGGTGCGTGAAGGCGAAGCGAAACACTCTCCGGTCGGCAAGATGTTTATTCAGCCGAAAGTTACGCTGGAAAACGGCGACGTGACGTTGCTCGATAACGCGATCGGCGCGAACTTCGCGGTAATTGGCTGGGGATGCAATCCACTGTGGGGGATGAGCGATGAGCAAATCCAGCAATGGCGCGCGCTGGGTACTTGCTTCATTCAGGTGGTGCCGGATGTGCAAATTCATACCGCGCAGGATAACCACGACGGCGTGCTGCGCGTGGGCGATACGCAAGGTCGCCTGCGTAGCTGGTTCGCACAACATAATGCTTCGCTAGTGGTGATGCGCCCGGATCGCTTTGTTGCCGCCATCGCCATTCCGCAAACTCTGGGTAATACGCTGAATAAACTGGCGTCCGTGATGACACTCAACCGCCCTGATGTCGACGTTTCTGTCGAAAAGGTAGCCTGATATGCACGCTTATCTTCACTGTCTTTCCCACTCGCCGCTGGTAGGGTATGTCGACCCGGCGCAAGAGATACTTGATGAGGTCAATGGCGTGATTGCCAGTGCCCGCGAGCGTATTGCGGCCTTCTCCCCTGAACTGGTGGTGCTGTTTGCGCCAGATCATTACAACGGCTTTTTCTATGACGTGATGCCACCGTTCTGTTTAGGCGTTGGAGCGACGGCAATTGGTGATTTCGGCAGTGCGGCAGGAGAGCTGCCCGTGCCTGTGGAGTTGGCGGAGGCTTGTGCGCATGCCGTCATGAAGAGCGGGATTGATCTTGCCGTTTCTTACTGTATGCAGGTGGATCATGGGTTCGCCCAGCCGCTGGAGTTCTTGCTCGGTGGGCTGGATAAGGTGCCGGTCCTGCCTGTATTCATCAACGGTGTCGCCACGCCGCTACCTGGTTTTCAGCGTACCCGCATGTTGGGTGAAGCCATTGGACGTTTCACCAGCACGCTGAATAAGCGCGTGCTGTTCCTGGGTTCCGGTGGGCTTTCCCATCAGCCGCCAGTGCCAGAACTGGCGAAAGCGGATGCCCATATGCGCGATCGTCTGTTGGGTAGCGGGAAAGATTTGCCCGCCAATGAGCGCGAAATGCGCCAGCAACGGGTGATTAGCGCCGCTGAGAGGTTTGTTGAGGATCAGAGAACTCTGCATCCGCTCAACCCGATTTGGGATAACCAGTTCATGTCTTTGCTGGAGCAGGGACGCATACAGGAACTGGATGCCGTCAGTAACGAAGAGCTTTCCGCCATTGCAGGAAAGTCGACACATGAAATCAAAACCTGGGTCGCTGCTTTTGCCGCTATTTCTGCGTTTGGCAACTGGCGTAGCGAAGGGCGTTATTACCGCCCGATCCCGGAGTGGATTGCCGGATTTGGCTCGTTAAGCGCCAGAACAGAGAACTGAATATGCAGGAGAAGATGATGAGTTATCAGCCACAAACCGAAGCCGCCACCAGCCGTTTTCTGAATGTAGAAGAAGCGGGTAAAACGCTGCGCATCCATTTTAATGACTGCGGTCAAGGCGACGAAACCGTTGTCCTGCTGCACGGCTCCGGCCCGGGGGCTACGGGCTGGGCGAACTTCAGCCGCAATATCGATCCGCTGGTAGAAGCTGGCTATCGGGTGATCCTGCTGGATTGTCCTGGTTGGGGAAAGAGCGATTCGATCGTTAACAGTGGTTCGCGATCGGATCTCAATGCGCGCATCCTGAAAAGCGTGGTGGATCAACTGGATATCGCCAAAATCCACCTGCTGGGCAACTCGATGGGCGGTCACAGTTCTGTGGCGTTCACCCTTAACTGGCCGGAGCGCGTCGGCAAACTGGTGCTGATGGGCGGCGGTACAGGTGGCATGAGTTTGTTTACGCCGATGCCAACTGAAGGCATTAAGCGACTGAATCAGCTTTATCGCCAGCCGACTATCGAAAATCTGAAGCTGATGATGGATATCTTCGTTTTCGATACCAGCGATTTGACCGACGCCCTGTTTGAAGCGCGCCTGAATAATATGCTGTCGCGCCGCGATCACCTGGAAAACTTCGTTAAGAGCCTGGAAGCCAATCCGAAACAGTTCCCGGATTTTGGCCCACGTCTGGCGGAAATCAAAGCGCAAACTCTGATTGTCTGGGGGCGTAATGACCGTTTTGTGCCGATGGACGCAGGGCTGCGTCTGCTTTCTGGCATCGCCGGTTCTGAGCTGCATATCTTCCGCGACTGTGGTCACTGGGCGCAGTGGGAACATGCCGACGCTTTCAATCAACTGGTGCTGAATTTCCTCGCACGTCCTTAAGGAACGGTCATGACGAAGCATACTCTTGAGCAACTGGCGGCGGATTTACGCCGCGCCGCAGAACAGGGCGAAGCGATTGCACCGCTACGCGATCTGATTGGTATCGATAACGCTGAAGCGGCCTACGCCATTCAGCACATAAATGTGCAATATGACGTTGCGCAGGGGCGTCGCGTGGTGGGGCGTAAAGTGGGCCTGACACATCCGAAAGTGCAGCAACAACTGGGGGTTGATCAACCGGATTTCGGAACATTATTTGCCGACATGTGTTATGGCGATAACGAAACCATTCCTTTTTCCCGTGTTCTGCAACCTCGTATTGAAGCAGAGATCGCCCTGGTGCTAAACCGCGATTTACCCGCAACGGATATTACCTTCGACGAACTGTATAGCGCCATTGAATGGGTGCTTCCGGCGCTGGAAGTGGTGGGCAGCCGTATTCGCGACTGGTCGATTCAGTTTGTCGATACCGTGGCAGATAACGCCTCCTGTGGGGTGTATGTTATCGGCGGTCCGGCGCAACGTCCGGCGGGGTTAGACCTGAAAAACTGCGCCATGAAGATGACGCGTAATAACGAAGAGGTTTCCAGCGGGCGCGGCAGCGAATGCCTGGGACATCCGCTTAATGCCGCCGTCTGGCTGGCACGCAAAATGGCCAGTCTGGGTGAACCGCTGCGCGCCGGAGATATCATTCTTACCGGGGCATTAGGTCCGATGGTGGCGGTGAATGCGGGCGATCGTTTTGAAGCCCATATTGAAGGCATAGGTTCAGTTGCTGCGACATTTTCAAGCGCAGCCCCAAAAGGAAGTCTGTCATGAGTAAGCGTAAAGTCGCCATTATCGGTTCTGGCAACATTGGCACCGATCTGATGATTAAAATTTTGCGTCACGGTCAGCATCTGGAGATGGCGGTGATGGTCGGCATTGATCCTCAGTCCGACGGTCTGGCGCGTGCCAGACGTATGGGCGTCGCTACCACCCATGAAGGGGTGATTGGGCTGATGAACATGCCTGAATTTGCTGATATCGATATAGTGTTTGATGCGACCAGCGCGGGCGCGCATGTGAAAAACGATGCCGCTTTGCGCGAAGCGAAACCGGATATTCGCTTAATCGACCTGACGCCAGCTGCCATCGGCCCTTACTGCGTGCCGGTCGTTAATCTCGACGCAAACGTCGATCAATTGAACGTCAACATGGTCACCTGCGGCGGCCAGGCCACCATTCCGATGGTAGCGGCGGTTTCACGCGTGGCGCGTGTTCATTACGCCGAAATCATCGCTTCTATCGCCAGTAAATCTGCTGGCCCTGGCACGCGTGCCAATATCGATGAATTTACGGAGACCACCTCTCGAGCCATTGAAGTCGTAGGCGGCGCGGCAAAAGGGAAGGCGATTATTGTGCTTAATCCGGCAGAGCCGCCGTTGATGATGCGCGACACGGTGTATGTATTGAGCGATGAAGCTTCACAAGATGATATCGAAGCCTCAATCAATGAAATGGCTGAGGCGGTGCAGGCTTACGTACCGGGATATCGCCTGAAACAGCGCGTGCAGTTTGAAGTTATCCCGCAGGATAAACCGGTTAATTTACCGGGCATTGGTCAGTTCTCTGGGCTGAAAACGGCGGTCTGGCTGGAGGTCGAAGGCGCAGCGCATTATCTGCCTGCCTACGCAGGCAACCTCGACATTATGACTTCCAGTGCGCTGGCGACAGCAGAAAAAATGGCCCAGTCACTGGCGCGCAAGGCAGGAGAAGCGGCATGAACGGTAAAAAACTTTATATTTCAGACGTCACGTTGCGTGACGGTATGCACGCCATTCGTCATCAGTATTCACTTGAAAATGTCCGCCAGATTGCCAAAGCACTGGATGATGCCCGCGTGGATTCGATTGAAGTGGCCCATGGCGATGGTTTGCAGGGTTCCAGCTTTAACTATGGTTTCGGCGCACATAGCGACCTTGAATGGATTGAAGCGGCGGCGGATGTGGTGAAGCACGCCAAAATCGCGACGTTGTTGCTGCCAGGAATCGGCACTATTCACGATTTGAAAAATGCCTGGCAGGCTGGCGCGCGGGTGGTTCGTGTGGCTACGCACTGCACCGAAGCTGATGTTTCCGCTCAGCATATTCAGTATGCCCGCGAACTCGGAATGGATACCGTTGGCTTTCTGATGATGAGCCACATGACCACGCCGGAGAATCTCGCAAAGCAGGCAAAGCTGATGGAAGGCTACGGTGCGACCTGTATTTATGTGGTGGATTCTGGCGGTGCGATGAACATGAGCGATATCCGCGACCGTTTCCGCGCCCTGAAAGCGGTGCTGAAACCGGAAACGCAAACTGGCATGCATGCTCACCATAACCTGAGTCTTGGCGTGGCGAACTCTATCGCGGCGGTGGAAGAGGGCTGTGACCGCATCGACGCTAGCCTCGCGGGGATGGGCGCGGGTGCAGGTAACGCACCGCTGGAAGTGTTTATTGCCGCCGCGGATAAACTGGGCTGGCAGCATGGGACCGATCTCTATGCGTTAATGGATGCTGCTGACGACCTGGTGCGTCCGTTGCAGGATCGTCCGGTACGTGTCGACCGCGAAACGCTGGCGCTGGGATACGCTGGTGTTTACTCAAGCTTTTTGCGTCACTGTGAAACGGCGGCGGCGCGTTATGGTTTAAGCGCGGTGGATATTCTCGTTGAGCTGGGTAAACGCCGGATGGTCGGCGGCCAGGAGGATATGATCGTCGACGTGGCGCTGGATCTGTGCAACAACAAATCATGTTGACTGCTGACAACGTGCATTTTGTATACCCATCCCAGGCCTGATAAGACGCATCAGCATCGCATCTGGCATGGCGCACGACTGCCGGATGCGGCGTAAACGCCTTATCCGGCCTACGGATGGCGCGGGAATTTGTAGGCATGATAAGACGCGTCAGCGTCGCATCAGGCAATGGCGCACGACTGCCGGATGCGGCGTAAACGTCTTATCCGGCCTACGGATGGCGCGGGAATTTGTAGGCATGATAAGACGCGTCAGCGTCGAATCAGGCAATGGCGCACGACAGCCGGATGCGGCATAAACGCCTTATCCGGCCTACTTTCGTCCGTAGGCAGTCATTAAATGGTTTTGATTACGCGGCTGGCAATGTATCAGCCGCGATTCACCTGCATTCGCAACGAGGTTCATCTTATGTCGACTCGTACCCCTTCATCATCTTCATCCCGCCTGATGCTGACCATCGGGCTTTGTTTTTTAGTCGCTCTGATGGAAGGACTGGATCTTCAGGCGGCTGGCATTGCGGCGGGTGGCATCGCCCAGGCTTTTGCACTCGATAAAATGCAAATGGGCTGGATATTCAGTGCCGGAATACTCGGTTTGCTACCCGGCGCGCTGGTTGGCGGAATGCTGGCGGACCGTTATGGTCGTAAACGCATTTTGATTGGTTCAGTTGCGCTGTTTGGTTTGTTCTCGCTGGCAACGGCTATTGCCTGGGATTTCCCCTCACTGGTCTTTGCGCGGCTGATGACCGGTGTCGGGCTGGGGGCGGCGTTGCCGAATCTTATCGCCCTGACGTCTGAAGCGGCGGGGCCACGTTTTCGTGGAACGGCGGTGAGCCTGATGTATTGCGGGGTTCCCATTGGCGCGGCGCTGGCGGCGACACTGGGTTTTGCAGGGGCAAACTTAGCCTGGCAAACGGTGTTTTGGGTCGGTGGTGTAGTGCCGCTGATTCTGGTGCCGCTATTAATGCACTGGCTGCCGGAGTCGGCGGTGTTCGCTGGCGAAAAACAGGCCGCGCCTCCACTGCGTGCGTTATTTGCGCCAGAAACGGCAACCGCAACGCTGCTGCTGTGGTTGTGTTATTTCTTCACTTTGCTGGTGGTCTACATGTTGATCAACTGGCTACCGCTGCTTTTAGTGGAACAAGGATTCCAGCCATCGCAGGCGGCAGGGGTGATGTTTGCACTACAAATGGGGGCGGCAAGCGGGACGTTAATATTGGGCGCCTTGATGGATAAACTGCGTCCAATGACCATGTCGCTACTGATTTATAGCGGTATGTTAGCTTCGCTGTTAGCGCTGGGAACGGTGTCATCATTTAACGGTATGTTGCTGGCGGGATTCGTCGCAGGGTTGTTTGCAACAGGTGGGCAAAGCGTTTTGTATGCATTGGCTCCGTTGTTTTACAGTTCGCAGATCCGCGCAACCGGCGTGGGAACCGCCGTGGCGATTGGGCGTCTGGGTGCCATGAGCGGCCCGTTGCTGGCAGGGAAAATGCTGGCATTAGGCACTGGCACGGTTGGCGTAATGGCCGCATCTGCGCCGGGTATTCTTGTTGCTGGATTAGCGGTGTTTATTTTGATGAGTCGAAAATCCCGAATGCAGCCGTGCGCTGATGCCTGACGCGCCTTATTAAGCCGGGGCGAAAGGGACTTGCCCCCCAATACACCCACGGCGTTTACAGGTATACTCGCTAAAAATTATTCAGCGGGTTTGGAAACAAAGATGGCAAAACTTACCTTACAAGAGCAGTTGCTCAAAGCAGGATTAGTCACCAGCAAAAAAGCGGCGAAGGTCGAGAGAACGGCGAAAAAATCGCGCGTTCAGGCGCGTGAAGCTCGGGCGGCGGTAGAAGAAAATAAAAAGGCACAGCTTGAGCGTGATAAACAGCTTAGCGAGCAGCAAAAACAAGCGGCACTGGCGAAAGAATATAAAGCTCAGGTGAAGCAGCTTATTGAAATGAACCGGATCACCATTGCCAATGGCGATATCGGTTTTAACTTTACCGATGGCAATCTGATTAAGAAGATTTTTGTCGATAAGCTCACACAAACGCAGTTGATTAATGGTCGTCTGGCGATTGCCCGCTTGTTGGTCGATAACAATAGCGAAGGTGAATACGCCATTATTCCCGCCAGCGTTGCCGATAAAATTGCTCAGCGTGATGCCAGCAGTATTGTGTTGCACAGCGCGCTCAGCGCCGAAGAGCAGGATGAAGACGATCCGTATGCCGACTTTAAAGTGCCTGATGATTTGATGTGGTAAACATAGATAAGTCGTGCGCAGATGCCTGATGCGACGCTGACGCGTCTTATCATACCTACGGCTCATGGGCGAAATGTAGGCCGGATAAGGCGTTCACGCCGCATCCGGCAGTTGTGCGCAGATGCCTGATGCGACGCTATGCGCGTCTTATCATGCCTACGGCTCATGGGCGAAATGTAGGCCGGATAAGGCGTTCACGCCGCATCCGGCAGTTGTGCGCAGATGCCTGATGCGACGCTATGCGCGTCTTATCATGCCTACGGTTTATGGGCGAAATGTAGGCGGATAAGGCGTTCACGCCGCATCCGGCTGGCGTGCGCGGATGCTCAACGCATATTCAGTTTATTGGCGTGGTAGGCAATATGCTCGCCAATAAAACTGGAGACAAAATAATAGCTGTGATCATAACCCTCGTGATAACGGATTAACGTTTTGATATTCATCTGCTGGCAGATCTTTTCAAGATTTGGAGTCCGCAGCTGTTCTGCGTAAAAATCATCACTCAATCCCTGATCAACCATGATTTCCGCAACGCGTTGACCTTGTGAAATAAGGCTCACCGGATCGTAATCCAACCAGGCATCTTTATTTTCACCAAGATACGCGGCAAAGGCTTGCTGTCCCCACGGTACTTGCGATGGGGAGACAATGGGCGAAAACGCCGAGACGCTGACATATTCATCTGGGTTACGTAACGCCAGCACCAGCGCGCCCAGCCCGCCCATAGAATGACCTGAGATAGACTTTCTGGTCGTTGCCGGAAAATGTTGCATCACTAAATCCGGCAGCTCGTTGTGGATATAATCATACATTTTGTAATGTTCATTCCACGGCGCTTGCGTTGCGTTCAGGTAAAACCCGGCACCTTGTCCGAGATCGTAACGGTCGGCATCTGCGACATGACTGCCTCGCGGACTGGTGTCTGGCGCAACAACAATAATGTTGTGCTCAGCCGCGTAACGTTGCATCCCCGATTTAGTAATGAAATTCTGCTCGTTACAGGTCAGGCCCGAAAGCCAGTACAGTACCGGCAATTTTTCATTCCCGGCTTTTGGCGGGAGATAGACACCGACATTCATTTCACATTTCAGTGATTGGGAATAATGCCGATACACATTTTGCCAGCCGCCAAAGCTGGCATGTTTTTCAATGAGTTCCATCAGTCATTATCTCATGGTTAATCCCCGGACGGCTGCCCGGGGACGGTATTGAGAACCCCGTCTGAACTGGACGGGGCGAAATCAGCGGGAAATCAGTAACGAATTACGGTTCGAATGGATTTGCCTTCATGCATCAGGTCGAAGGCGTCATTAATTTCATCCAGGCTCATGGTATGCGTGACAAACGGTTCCAGATCGATATCGCCTTTCATCGCATCTTCAACCATACCCGGTAACTGGGAACGACCTTTCACGCCGCCAAACGCGGAACCTTTCCATACGCGACCGGTGACCAACTGGAATGGACGGGTGGAGATTTCCTGACCGGAACCCGCGACCCCGATGATCACCGACTGACCCCAGCCGCGGTGAGCACTTTCCAGCGCCGCACGCATCACGTTGACGTTACCGATGCACTCAAAGGTATGGTCGATACCCCATTTGTTGATATCCAGCAGGACATCTTTAATCGGTTTGTCGTAGTCATTCGGGTTAATGCAGTCGGTAGCACCGAAACGACGCGCCAGATCGAATTTCTTCGGGTTAGTGTCGATAGCGATAATCCGTCCCGCCTTCGCCTGACGAGCCCCCTGAACCACTGCCAGACCAATCGCGCCAAGACCAAACACGGCAACAGAATCACCTGGCTGGACTTTAGCAGTGTTATGCACCGCGCCAATGCCAGTGGTCACGCCACAGCCCAGCAGGCAGACGTGTTCATGGTTTGCTTCTGGATTAATTTTGGCCAGAGACACTTCCGCAACCACGGTGTATTCACTGAATGTAGAGCATCCCATGTAGTGATACAGCGGCTGCCCGTTGTAAGAAAAACGGGTGGTGCCGTCTGGCATCAGGCCTTTGCCCTGAGTCTCGCGAACTGCGACACAGAGGTTAGTTTTGCCGGAACGACAGAACTCACACTCGCCGCACTCTGCGGTATAAAGCGGGATCACATGGTCGCCAGGTTTGACGCTGGTTACGCCTTCACCGACTTCAACCACAACGCCGGCCCCTTCGTGACCGAGAACTACCGGGAATACACCTTCCGGGTCATCGCCGGAGAGGGTAAATGCGTCGGTATGGCAAACGCCGGTATGGGTGACTTTAATCAGCACTTCACCTTTTTTCGGTGGTGCAACGTCAATTTCAACGATTTCCAGCGGTTTACCGGGAGCAAATGCAACGGCAGCACGTGATTTCATCTCTCGCTCTTCCTCAATATGGTAATAGATTCAGCTATTTAAGATAGGCACGAACCAGTTCAATAGTGTCGTCAACGGATTGGCTGACTTCGCGGCTGTAGCAGTCATTTCGGTCAAACGTTTCCCGGATATGGCTTTCAAGCACTTCTGCCATCAGCCCGTTAGCCGCGCCCCGAACGGCAGCGATCTGTTGGAGTATGGCACGGCATTCGGCATCACCCTCCAGCGACCGTTCCAGAGCATCAATTTGCCCCCGAATACGACGAACTCGAGTAAGGACCTTTTTCTTCTCTTCCGGAGTACTGGGCATTTCGCACCTCATCATCTGCACGCAATATACTATAGGGGGGTATGATATATGTCAATGCATACCCCCCTATAGTATATAGCATTGGAGCATAAAATTTATCCGGCCCCAGTATTTGTATGCATGATAAGAGGCGTGAGCGCTGCACCAGGCGATGTTTGTTAAAAATAGCAAAATGCGCATATTCGCTAACCATTGCCAGTTTTTTTCTAAAAACGCTTTGTTCTTAACAAGACGTTTTAATTCCTTTATCAAACTGACCCGCAACGAAATACTGCTCCCATAACAAGACAGGGGAGCAGACAATCATGGCAATTTCATCGCGTAACACACTTCTTGCCGCACTGGCATTCATCGCTTTTCAGGCACAGGCGGTGAACGTCACCGTGGCCTATCAAACCTCCGCTGAACCGGCGAAAGTGGCTCAGGCTGATAACACCTTTGCTAAAGAGAGCGGGGCGACGGTGGACTGGCGCAAGTTTGACAGCGGAGCCAGCATCGTGCGAGCACTGGCTTCTGGCGACGTGCAAATCGGCAACCTCGGTTCCAGCCCATTAGCGGTTGCAGCCAGCCAACAGGTGCCGATTGAAGTCTTCTTGCTGGCGTCAAAACTGGGTAACTCCGAAGCGCTGGTGGTGAAGAAAACCATCAGCAAACCCGAAGATCTCATTGGTAAACGCATCGCCGTACCGTTTATCTCCACCACCCACTACAGCCTGCTGGCGGCGCTGAAACACTGGGGTATTAAACCTGGGCAAGTTGAGATTGTGAACCTGCAGCCGCCCGCGATTATCGCCGCATGGCAGCGGGGAGATATTGATGGTGCTTATGTCTGGGCACCGGCGGTTAACGCCCTGGAAAAAGATGGCAAGGTGCTGACCGATTCTGAACAGGTCGGGCAGTGGGGCGCGCCGACACTGGACGTCTGGGTCGTGCGCAAAGATTTTGCCGAGAAACATCCTGAAGTCGTGAAAGCGTTCGCTAAAAGCGCCATCGATGCTCAGCAACCGTACATTGCTAACCCAGACGCGTGGCTGAAACAGCCGGAAAACATCAGCAAGCTGGCGCGTTTAAGCGCCGTGCCGGAAGGTGACGTTCCGGGGCTGGTGAAGGGGAATACCTATCTGACGCCGCAGCAACAAACGGCAGAACTGACCGGACCGGTGAATAAAGCGATCATTGATACCGCGCAGTTTTTGAAAGATCAGGGCAAAGTCCCTGCCGTGGCGAATGATTACAGCCAGTACGTGACCTCGCGCTTCGTGCAATAAAAGGAGGCGCAGATGCTGCAAATCTCTCATCTTTACGCCGATTATGGCGGCAAACCGGCGTTGGAAGATATCAACCTGACGCTGGAAAGCGGCGAGCTTCTGGTGGTTCTGGGACCGTCTGGCTGCGGCAAAACCACCTTGCTGAATCTGATTGCCGGTTTTGTGCCTTATCAGCATGGCAGCATTCAACTGGCGGGTAAGTGCATTGAGGGACCGGGCGCAGAGCGGGGCGTGGTTTTTCAGAATGAAGGGCTGTTGCCGTGGCGTAATGTGGTAGACAACGTGGCATTCGGCCTGCAACTGGCAGGTGTAGAGAAAGTACAGCGCCTGGAAATCGCGCACCAGATGCTGAAAAAAGTGGGGCTGGAAGGCGCAGAAAAACGCTATATCTGGCAGCTTTCCGGCGGTCAACGTCAGCGGGTAGGGATTGCCCGCGCGCTGGCGGCAAATCCCCAGCTGTTATTACTCGACGAACCGTTTGGCGCGCTGGACGCCTTCACCCGCGACCAGATGCAAACCCTGCTGCTGAAACTCTGGCAGGAGACGGGCAAGCAGGTGCTGTTGATTACCCACGATATAGAAGAAGCGGTGTTTATGGCGACTGAACTGGTTCTGCTTTCACCCGGCCCAGGCCGCGTGCTGGAACGCCTGCCGCTCAACTTCGCCCGCCGCTTTGTTGCCGGGGAACCGAGCCGCAGCATCAAGTCCGATCCACAATTCATCGCCATGCGCGAATATGTTTTAAGCCGCGTATTTGAGCAACGGGAGGCGTTCTCATGAGTGTGCTCATTAATGAAAAACTGCATTCGCATCGGCTGAAATGGCGCTGGCCGCTCTCGCGTCAGGTGACCTTAAGCATTGGCACGTTAGCGGTTTTACTCACGGTATGGTGGGCGGTGGCGGCGCTGCAACTGATTAGCCCGCTGTTTCTGCCGCCGCCGCAACAGGTAATGGCAAAACTGCTCACTATTGCCGGACCTCAAGGATTTATGGACGCCACCCTGTGGCAACATCTGGCAGCCAGCCTGACGCGCATTGTGCTGGCGCTACTTGCGGCGGTGTTGATCGGCATTCCGGTTGGGATCGCCATGGGACTAAGCCCGACGGTGCGCGGCATTCTGGATCCGATAATCGAGCTTTATCGTCCGGTGCCGCCGCTGGCTTATTTGCCGCTGATGGTGATCTGGTTTGGTATTGGCGAAACCTCGAAGATCTTACTGATCTATTTAGCGATTTTTGCACCGGTGGCGATGTCGGCGCTGGCGGGGGTGAAAAGCGCGCAGCAGGTTCGCATTCGTGCCGCTCAGTCGCTGGGGGCCAGCCGTGCGCAGGTGCTGTGGTTTGTTATTTTGCCCGGCGCGCTGCCGGAAATCCTCACCGGATTACGCATTGGTCTGGGTGTGGGCTGGTCAACGCTGGTGGCGGCGGAGCTGATTGCCGCAACGCGCGGTTTAGGATTTATGGTTCAGTCAGCGGGTGAATTTCTCGCGACTGACGTGGTGCTGGCGGGGATCGCGGTGATTGCGATTATCGCCTTTCTTTTAGAACTGGGTCTGCGCGCGTTACAGCGCCGCCTGACGCCCTGGCATGGAGAAGTACAATGAGTGAACGTCTGAGCATTACCCCGCTGGGGCCGTATATCGGTGCACAAATTTCAGGTGCCGACCTGACGCGTCCGTTAAGCGATAATCAGTTTGAACAGCTTTACCATGCGGTACTGCGCCATCAGGTGGTGTTTCTGCGCGATCAAGCCATTACACCGCAGCAGCAACGCGCGCTGGCCCAGCGTTTTGGCGAACTGCATATTCATCCTGTTTACCCTCATGCCGAAGGGGTTGAGGAGATCATCGTACTGGATACTCATAACGATAATCCGCCGGATAACGATAACTGGCACACCGATGTGACATTTATTGAAACGCCACCCGCAGGGGCGATTCTGGCGGCGAAAGAGTTACCCTCGACTGGCGGCGATACGCTCTGGAGCAGCGGTATTGCGGCCTATGAGGCGCTCTCAGCTCCCTTCCGTCAACTATTGAGCGGGCTACGTGCGGAGCATGATTTCCGTAAATCGTTCCCGGAATACAAGTACCGCAAAACCGAGGATGAGCATCAACGCTGGCGCGAGGCGGTCGCGAAAAATCCACCGTTGCTCCATCCGGTTGTGCGAACGCATCCGGTGACCGGTAAACAGGCGCTGTTTGTGAACGAAGGTTTTACCACACGAATTGTTGATGTCAGCGATAAAGAGAGCGAAGCCTTGTTAGGTTTTTTGTTTGCCCATATCACTAAACCGGAGTTTCAGGTGCGCTGGCGCTGGCAACCGAATGATATTGCGATTTGGGATAACCGCGTGACTCAGCACTATGCCAATGCGGATTACCTGCCACAGCGGCGGATTATGCATCGGGCGACGATTCTTGGGGATATTCCGTTTTATCGGGCGGGGTAAGGGGGAAATGCCGGGTTGGATAACCCGGCATAATGATCATTAACGCAGAATCTTCTTCTCAGCCAAATCCAGCGCAAAGTAGCTGAAAATCAGATCCGCACCCGCACGCTTAATCGAACCTAAGCTTTCGAGCACGACTTTCTCTTCATCTATAGCACCCGCCAGCGCGGCGAACTTAATCATCGCGTACTCACCGCTCACCTGATACGCACCAATCGGCAATTCAGTACGCTCACGCAGCTCACGCACGATGTCGAGGTAAGCTCCGGCTGGTTTAACCATCAGGCAGTCTGCGCCCTGGGCTTCATCCAGCAGTGACTCACGAATCGCCTCGCGACGGTTCATTGGGTTCATCTGATAACTTTTGCGGTCGCCTTTTAATGCGCTTCCGGCCGCTTCACGGAACGGGCCATAAAAGGAGGAGGCGAACTTGGTCGAATACGACATAATCGCCGTATCTTTAAAGCCCGCAGCGTCCAGCGCCTGGCGAATTGCTTGTACCTGGCCATCCATCGCGGCGGAAGGGGCGATGAAGTCTGCGCCTGCAGCAGCTGCAACCACGGCTTGCTTGCCTAAATTTTCCAGAGTCGCGTCGTTGTCGACGCCATGCTCGCACAGCACACCGCAGTGACCGTGAGATGTGTATTCACAGAAACAAGTGTCTGACATGACGATCATTTCTGGCACGGTCTGCTTGCAGATGCGCGACATACGCGCCACCAGTCCATCTTCCCGCCAGGCATCGCTGCCGGTTTCATCGGTATGGTGAGAGATGCCGAAAGTCATCACGGAACGAATACCGGCGTTGGCGATGCGTTCAATTTCGCGTGCCAGATGTTTCTCTGGAATGCGCATCACGCCTGGCATGGCTTCAACGGCTTTGTAGTCGTCAATTTCTTCTTCAACAAAGATCGGCAACACCAGGTCGTTAAGGCTAAGTGTTGTCTCTTCAAACATAGCGCGCAGCGCAGGAGATTTGCGCAGGCGACGAGGGCGTTGGATTAGGTCTGTCATGGTCTGCCTGATGTTTGTGGAATCGAGGGGCATAGTATACCTGAAGCAGGGTGGGGATGTTTTACGAAAGTTGTCGCGATGTTGACAAGAAGAGAATGAATGAGAGGTCAGGACATCTTTGTAATAGAAATAGCAATAAATTTATATTCATTGAAAATATTTTTAATTTTTATTTATAGCTATAGATTATTGTTTTTGGGGATTTGGTGACGTTTTCAAAAAGTGAATGGCGTAAAGTTCATTGCTTATTGATACATTATTTGTCTGGTTTGGTTGTTTTATATTTTTATGGTCTATGTTTTAAAATTGGCGCTTTCATTAACCTATTGAAATAATGTATTTTTGTTATTTATTTCTTTATGTGTGTTCACGTGCTTTATATATGTCCGCAATCGGACTTAGGGGAAAGAATAATTGAACCATTCCTCTATAACGCCGCATAATCGTAAACGCGAAACATAATATGTTTTCTATGCATTGATAATTGATGGATCAACTTATTACGTCCCTGAGGAGGGATGACAAATGCACTCCTGGAAAAAGAAACTTGTAGTATCACAATTAGCATTGGCTTGCACTCTGGCTATCACCTCTCAGGCTAATGCAGCTACTTATGACACCTGGACATATGTCGATAACGCGGCTACTGGTCTTAACTGGACCAATATGGATAATCCGGGCACTGTAGACGGTAACTATGTGAATTATAGTGGCTTTGTCTACTATAACAACACCAATGGCGACTTCGATCAGTCTTTTAACGGTGATACTGTTAACGGCACGATTTCTACATATTATCTGAACCACGACTACACTGATGGTACAAATGGCAATGCTAACCAGCTTGATATTGCTAATTCAGTAATTCACGGCTCAATCACTTCTATGCTGCCTGGTGGTGATCTCTGGCATAATAATGCTTATGATCAAAGCTATGGCTACATTCAGGCTGGTGATACAGTTATTGATACAACGTGGTATGACGGTGATGTATTCACTCTGAATATTGCTAACTCCACTATTGATGATGACTATGAAGCACTTTACTTTACTGATTACTACAAAGATGGCGATGTAACTAAATCTACTAACGGCACTTTTGACGTTAGCGAAGGCGTTGCTGTTAATCTTAATGTAGAAAGTAACATCAATATCTCCAATAACTCCCGTGTTGCAGGTATTGCGTTATCTCAAGGTAGTACTTACAACAATACTTACACTACAGAATCCCATACTTGGGATAACAATATTAATGTCTCTAACTCAACCGTAACCACCGGTTCAAATACCGTGTTGGAAAGTTCTGGTTATGGTCATTTCGGTAACTCTGGTGAGCCGAGTGATTATGCTGGTCCGGGTGACGTTGCATTGTCTTTCACTGACAGTACTTCAGACTATGCAATGAAGAACAATGTATATTTCAGCAATTCTACTCTGGTGGGTGATGTTGCGTTTACCAGCACCTGGAACGCTAATTTTGATCCAAGTGGTCATGATTCTAACGGTGACGGCGTAAAAGATACCAATGCTGGTTGGGTTGATGATAGCCTGAACGTTGATGAGCTGAATATTACTCTTGATAATGGAAGCAAGTGGGTTGGACAGGCTACATTCAATGCTGAAACCATTTCTCCAGACACAATGTATGATGTTGCAACTAACAGTTTGACCCCTGGTGGAACAGCTGAAGCTAATGGTTGGAATCGCATCATCGATAATAAAGTATTCCAGAGTGGTGTATTTAACGTAGCGTTGAATAACGGTTCTGAATGGGACACTACAGGTGACTCACTTGTTGATACCCTGACCGTTAATAATGGTTCTCAAGTTAATGTTTCTGATTCTGGTTTAACTTCAGACACTATCGATTTAACTAATGGCTCTTCTCTGAACATTGGTGAAGGTGGTTATGTTGATACCGATCATCTGACTATTAATTCCTATAGTACTGTTGATTTGACTGAATCAACTGGCTGGAGCATCTATTCCAACCTGTATGCTAATACTATCACCGTAACTAACGGTGGGGTGCTGGATGTGAACGTTGATCAGTTCGATACCGAAGCTTTCCGTACCGATAAACTGGAACTGACTAGCGGCAACATTGCTGACAATAATGGTAATGTAGTATCCGGTGTATTCGATATCCACAGCAGCGATTATGTTCTGAACGCTGACTTGGTGAACGACCGTACCTGGGATACTACCAAGTCTAACTACGGTTACGGTATTGTTGCTATGAACTCTGATGGTCACCTGACTATCAACGGTAACGGCGATGTAGACAATGGTACTGAACTGGATAACAGCTCTGTAGACAACGTTGTTGCTGCAACCGGTAACTATAAAGTTCGTATCGACAACGCAACAGGCGCTGGCGCTATCGCTGATTACAAAGATAAAGAAATTATCTATGTAAACGACGTTAATACCAACGCGACCTTCTCTGCTGCCAACAAAGCTGACCTGGGTGCATACACCTATCAGGCTGAGCAGCGCGGTAACACCGTTGTTCTGCAACAGATGGAGCTGACCGACTACGCTAACATGGCGCTGAGCATCCCGTCTGCGAACACCAATATCTGGAACCTGGAACAAGACACCGTTGGTACTCGTCTGACCAACTCTCGTCATGGTCTGGCTGATAACGGCGGCGCATGGGTAAGCTACTTCGGTGGTAACTTCAACGGCGACAACGGCACCATTAACTATGATCAGGATGTAAACGGCATCATGGTCGGTGTTGATACCAAAGTTGACGGTAACAACGCTAAGTGGATCGTCGGTGCGGCTGCAGGCTTCGCTAAAGGTGACATGAATGACCGTTCTGGTCAGGTGGATCAAGACAGCCAGACTGCCTACATCTACTCTTCTGCTCACTTCGCGAACAACGTCTTTGTTGATGGTAGCTTGAGCTACTCTCACTTCAACAACGACCTGTCTGCAACCATGAGCAACGGTACTTACGTTGACGGCAGCACCAACTCCGACGCTTGGGGCTTTGGTTTGAAAGCCGGTTACGACTTCAAACTGGGTGATGCAGGTTACGTGACTCCTTACGGCAGCGTTTCTGGTCTGTTCCAGTCTGGTGATGATTACCAGCTGAGCAACGACATGAAAGTTGATGGTCAGTCTTACGACAGCATGCGTTATGAACTGGGTGTAGATGCAGGTTATACCTTCACCTACAGCGAAGACCAGGCTCTGACTCCGTACTTCAAACTGGCTTACGTCTACGACGACTCTAACAACGATAACGATGTGAACGGTGATTCCATCGATAACGGTACTGAAGGGTCTGCGGTACGTGTTGGTCTGGGTACTCAGTTCAGCTTCACCAAGAACTTCAGCGCCTATACCGATGCTAACTACCTCGGTGGTGGTGACGTAGATCAAGACTGGTCCGCGAATGTGGGTGTTAAATATACCTGGTAATATTCTTCACTCCGAAGAAATAGGTAATTTAATCTAAATAATGCCCGTCAAGGATTTGACGGGCATTACTGCAAAGGACGCGCAAATGTTATCTGTAGTTAAACCTCTTCAGGAATTTGGTAAGCTCGATAAATGTTTGTCCAGATACGGCACGCGCTTCGAGTTTAATAATGAAAAGCAAGTTATATTTTCAAGTGATGTCAATAGCGAAGATACTTTCGTTATTTTAGAAGGCATTATATCTCTGCGTAGAGAAGAAAACGTACTTATCGGTATTACCCTGGCACCTTTTATTATGGGGCTGGCTGATGGGTTGATGAAAAACGATATACCATACAAATTAATATCAGAAGGAAATTGTACGGGATATCATCTGCCAGCCAAACAAACCATTACGCTTATTGAACAAAATCAACTCTGGCGAGACGCTTTTTACTGGTTAGCCTGGCAAAATAGAATTCTGGAATTACGCGATGTGCAGCTCATTGGACATAATTCCTACGAACAAATCCGCGCAACGTTATTATCAATGATTGACTGGAATGAAGAATTACGCTCACGTATTGGTGTGATGAATTATATCCATCAACGTACACGCATATCGCGTTCTGTCGTCGCAGAAGTTCTCGCTGCTTTACGTAAAGGCGGCTATATCGAAATGAATAAAGGCAAACTGGTTGCTATCAACCGTTTGCCTTCAGAGTATTAATCAGGACGCGGGGATGACCAACGGTTTATTCCCGCTCAGTTCTGTCACCAGGTCATTGATGCCATCGCTCATATTTTTAAAGCGCGTCAATGGCGAACGAGTGACCACCACAAATGCGCCAATATTCTTCTGCGGGATCATCGCCATATAGGTAATGAAACCGCCACCACCACCTGTCTTCTGAATAATCCCCGGACGACCCTCTTTCGGGGCCATATATACCCAGCCTAAACCAAGTGCATCCGCTTTGCCGGGGACATCCATGCCAATCACTTTCGTAAACTGCGCGCGCTGATAAATCAACGTCTGCATACGATCCGCCTGATTACTGCGCTGATAAAAATCAGATGACAAATACTGCTGCATCCAGCGCATCATATCGCCAGGCGTGGAATAGACGCCGCCACTGCCAATTGCCGCCAGCGTGTTATTGCATGGACTGGCACCGCGCTCAGCAACCATTAAACGTCGGCACTGATCCGGCGATGGAGTATAGGTCGTGTCTTTCATCCCCAACGGACGGGTAATCTGCTCTTCAAACAACTGGGTATAAGGCTTGCCAGAAGCATTCGCCAGTGCATCTGCCAGCAGGTCGAACGCAAGGTTAGAGTATGCCGCCTGACTGCCTGGCGCGGCTTTCAGCTTCGCCGTAGAAAGGTATTTCCAGCGTTGCTCGCGCGTTGGCCAGACAAACACTGGACGATGTGCCGCACCTCCCGGCTGTTCACGGGGCAGGGCACTGGTATGGGTTGCCAGATTCACCAGGGTAATAGGCGTGCCATTGTAAGTCGGCACACGTGCGCCTGGTGGAGCATATTTACTTAGCGGATCGTTTAACTTCACGGTCCCCTGGTCGAGCAATTTCACCAGCAACTCACTGGTCATTAGCTTGGTGAGCGAAGCAATACGCACGACCGAATCCAGCTGCGGGCGAACGTTATTACCCGGGCGCGTTTCGCCATAACTGCGAAAGACGCGCTGGTTACCGTCGATAACAACCAGCGCCATCCCCGTGGCACCACTGCCATAAAAAATATGATCGGCATAACGATCGACAATATCAGAGGCGAACTCCGGTTCAGTGATCGGCTGCGCCGCATGGACGGGGGTCAATAACGCCGCACAAAGCACGGCAGAAAAAAGCAGACTACGTTTCAACGGTGGTGTCCATAGATTGAATGAAGGTAACTGAGCGTATTTATACTACTCATTGATGGATTGCAAAGGGCGAATTAGTGCAATAATAGTGTTAAAAACGTAACGGCGCGAAAACACGATCTTTTTCCTGCTCACCAATGCCTGCATTTGTGATCCTGCGCGTGTTAATCCGCTAATGTAAACAATCTTTGGTTTGTGAAATCCGTCGAAACAATTCTTATGGTCAGGCTGGCGAACTATGCGCCTTGCTATGGGTCACAATGGGCGGTTTCATTTGGCTGATTCTTTGTAGCGGTCATGCGGTTAATACACAGCAGTTGTTAAAACGATAAGAAGTTAGCAGGAGTGCATATGTTTAAGTCTTTTTTCCCAAAGCCGGGAACGTTTTTTCTCTCGGCCTTTGTTTGGGCATTGATTGCCGTTATCTTCTGGCAAGCCGGTGGGGGGGACTGGGTGGCGCGCATCACCGGAGCTTCCGGGCAGATCCCAATTAGCGCCGCGCGTTTCTGGTCGTTAGATTTCCTGATTTTTTACGCTTACTACATTGTTTGCGTAGGGCTTTTTGCACTGTTCTGGTTTATTTATAGCCCGCATCGTTGGCAATACTGGTCAATACTCGGTACTGCGTTGATTATCTTCGTCACCTGGTTTTTGGTAGAAGTTGGAGTTGCCGTCAACGCCTGGTATGCGCCGTTTTATGATCTGATTCAAACTGCGCTAAGTTCGCCGCATAAAGTCACTATCGAACAATTTTACCGCGAAGTGGGCGTCTTTCTGGGGATTGCGCTGATCGCGGTGGTGATCAGTGTGCTGAACAACTTCTTTGTCAGTCACTACGTGTTCCGCTGGCGTACGGCGATGAACGAATATTACATGGCGAACTGGCAACAACTGCGTCATATCGAAGGTGCCGCCCAGCGTGTGCAGGAAGACACCATGCGTTTTGCTTCAACGCTTGAGAATATGGGCGTCAGTTTTATCAACGCTATCATGACGTTGATCGCCTTCCTGCCGGTACTGGTAACGCTCTCTGCGCATGTGCCGGAGCTGCCGATTGTCGGGCATATTCCGTATGGTCTGGTGATTGCTGCTATCGTATGGTCGTTGATGGGGACCGGATTGCTGGCAGTGGTAGGGATCAAACTGCCGGGACTGGAGTTTAAAAATCAGCGTGTAGAGGCTGCCTACCGTAAAGAGTTGGTTTATGGTGAAGACGATGCATCGCGCGCGACGCCGCCTACGGTACGCGAGCTGTTTAGCGCCGTGCGGAAAAACTATTTCCGCCTCTATTTTCACTATATGTATTTCAACATCGCCCGCATTCTCTATTTGCAGGTCGATAACGTTTTCGGTTTGTTCTTGCTGTTTCCGTCGATTGTTGCCGGTACGATTACGCTCGGCCTGATGACGCAGATTACCAACGTTTTTGGTCAGGTTCGCGGTGCTTTTCAGTACCTGATTAACTCATGGACCACGCTGGTTGAGTTGATGTCTATCTACAAACGTCTGCGCAGCTTTGAACATGAGCTGGATGGTGACAAAATTCAGGAAGTAACCCATACCTTGAGTTAAAAAGGAGAAGTAATGTCGCGCGTCAATCATCTATCTTCGCTTTCGTTATTGGCGGTTCTGGTTTTAGCAGGGTGTAGTAGTCAGGCTCCGCAACCGTTGAAAAAGGGCGAAAAAGCGATAGATGTGGCGAGCGTCGTGCGGCAGAAGATGCCCGCGAGTGTGAAAGACCGCGATGCCTGGGCGAAAGATCTTGCCACCACGTTTGAAAGTCAGGGGCTGGCACCGACGCTGGAAAACGTCTGCTCGGTGCTGGCGGTGGCGCAGCAGGAGTCAAATTATCAGGCAGATCCGGCCGTTCCAGGCTTAAGCAAGATCGCCTGGCAAGAGATTGACCGTCGTGCCGAACGGATGTACATCCCAGCTTTTCTGGTTCATACCGCGCTAAAAATCAAATCGCCAAACGGCAAAAGTTATAGTGAGCGGTTAGATTCTGTGCGTACAGAAAAGCAATTAAGCGCGATTTTTGACGATTTGATCAGCATGGTGCCAATGGGGCAGACGCTGTTTGGTTCGCTTAATCCGGTACGTACCGGTGGACCGATGCAGGTCAGCATTGCGTTTGCCGAACAGCATACCAAAGGGTATCCGTGGAAAATGGACGGTACAGTCCGTCAGGAAGTCTTCAGTCGCCGCGGCGGATTGTGGTTCGGTACTTACCATTTACTGAATTATCCCGCCAGTTATAGCGCGCCGATATACCGTTTTGCCGATTTTAACGCTGGCTGGTACGCCAGCCGTAATGCCGCTTTTCAGAACGCGGTCAGTAAGGCCACTGGCATGAAGCTGGCGCTGGACGGTGATTTAATTCGTTACGACAGTAAAGAACCTGGGAAAACAGAGCTGGCAACGCGCAAACTGGCAGGCAAACTGGGGATGAGCGACAGCGAAATTCGCCGTCAGTTAGAGAAAGGGGACAGCTTCTCTTTTGAGGAGACGGCGCTGTACAAGAAAGTTTATCAACTTGCCGAAGCGAAAACGGGTAGATCACTACCCCGCGAAATGTTGCCCGGCATCCAACTGGAAAGCCCGAAAATTACCCGCAATCTGACTACGGCCTGGTTTGCGAAGCGCGTAGACGAACGGCGGGCGCGTTGTATGAAACAGTAAGCAAAAGGGAACGCCAGGCCAGATAAGGCATTTTAGGCCGCATCTGACAACCTACTCTTACTGGCGGCGATGTCGCCAGTGCAGCCATAGCGCCACTAATGCAAAAATGAAGCAGCCAATTAAAAATGGGATCAGCCCGAAAATGGTACCGACACCTAAACCAATTTCCACCCGTGGGCGGCCTGTTTCCTGAGCCTGCATTAAACGCTCATAGACGCCGGGCGCATGCACTAACAGGTTCAGCAATTGCGCCCCAGCCCAAAAGCAAAACAGCACAAACAACGCATAGGCAATGTTGCCAGGCGTAGAAGAGGCATTGCGATATTTTCCGCTAAACAGCGATTTTGACAGGGTGAAATCAGCCATAAAAACCTCCGGAAGTCATCTGCTTCTCTTCTGGTGTCATACCAGCGGCTTATGGCAAGTCTGACAGGTCATTAAGATTGTCAATATCAGAATCATGGTAAATTGATGTTGGGAATATTCCCGAAGCGGGAATATTTGTCACGAGTCACAAAAAGGTAACTTTAAGTTAAATTTTTTAACGATACGGGAAATGCTGTCTACCCCACAGACGTAAGTTATCGATTATGCGAAGATGTTATTTTTCGTTAACGGAGCTGCCATGAGTCTGCCTGTAAAAATTCGCCGTGACTGGCACTACTATGCGTTCGCCATTGGCCTGATATTCATTCTTAATGGCGTGGTGGGGTTACTGGGATTTGAAGCAAAAGGTTGGCAGACCTATGCCGTTGGTCTGGTGACGTGGGTGATTAGTTTCTGGCTCGCGGGGCTGATTATTCGTCGTCGCGATGAAGAAACTGAAAACGCCCAATAACAGAGGATTGGGCGTTCTGGGGGCTGACAAAGTGCTCGTTGTTTTTGCCGGATGCGGCGCGAACGCCTTATCCTGCCTACAAAATCAGTATATTGCAATTATCTTGTAGGCCTGATAAGCAAAGCGCATCAGGCAATCTTACAGTCTTAAATGCCCAATAACAGTTATTGGGCATTTAAAAATTACATTGTGGTTTTCAATGCGTTATCCGCAGCGTGACGCTCCAGCGCCAACTCGATCAGACGTGTGATCAGGTCGGTGTAACCCAAACCGCTGGCTTGCCACAGCTTCGGATACATACTGATGTTGGTGAAGCCTGGCAGTGTGTTGATCTCGTTGATTACCACTTCGTTCTCTGGGGTTAAAAACACGTCTACACGCGCCATGCCTGCGCAACCCAACGTTTGATAAGCCTGAACGGCAATTGCCCGGATCTTATCGTTAATTTCAGGCGTAATGGCTGCCGGAACCACCACTTTCGCGCCATCTTCGTCAATGTACTTGGTGTCGTAGGCATAGAAATCGCTGGTTAGTACGATCTCGCCACAGGTACTGGCTTGCGGATTGTCGTTGCCCAGAACCGCGCATTCGATCTCACGACCTTTGATCCCTTGCTCAACGATCACTTTATGATCGAACTCGAACGCCAGATCGACGGCAATTGCGTACTCTTCTTCACTGGTTACTTTGCTGACACCAACAGAAGAGCCTTGGTTAGCGGGTTTTACAAACAGCGGTAACCCCAGTTTTGACTTCACTTCGGCAAAACTGATGTTTTGACGATTGGTGCGTGTCAGGGTAATAAATGGCGCAATGTTCAGCCCGGCATCGCGTAGCAGACGTTTGGTGACATCTTTATCCATACAGGCCGCTGACGCCAAAACATCAGAACCCACAAACGGTAAATTGGCGACCCGCAGCATTCCCTGCAAGGAACCATCTTCGCCTAGCGTACCGTGAACAATCGGGAAAATGACATCCACCGTCGGCAATGGCTGACCGTTTTGTGCGTCGATAAGCTGATGCTCATGTTTACCAGGCACCTGCGCAAGACTGGTCGCCGAAGGGCGCAACGCAATATGGGCAGGATCGTCTGCATTTAGCAGATAATTGTTGGCATCGCTGACGTGCCATTGCCCTTGTTTATCAATGCCCAGCAGCACAACGTCGAAGCGACTTTTATCAATGGCATCGACAATGTTTTTTGCCGATTGCAAAGACACTTCATGTTCCGCTGATTTACCACCAAAAACGATTCCTACCCGCAGTTTTTCCATCTTGAAAACCTATCCCGTCTAACACAAAGTGCATACATTACCACGACAAAACGGGGGATTCGCGGCCTTCTGACAGAATGTTGCAATCTTCTACTGACAAAGTGTGCAACGTACTGGTGAAGAAAGTGCGTTATCTCAAAGATGTGCGCAAGATCACAAAAATGATGAACGGGAAGCTAATTTATTCCTGGTTTAAATGGCCATGCAGTGAGTTTTTTTCTCTTAATTATAAGTTAGCAAAGAGAATATATTTCATAACTTTTACTTATAATAAAGGTTGATAATTAAAAACCTATACTTTGTATGGTTACTTATTTAAATAAGAGAAACGTTTCGCTGATAAATATGGAAAAAATATTTGCGCAAAGTATTTCATTCGTCATAAAAATACTACCTCCAGACACTATGAAGTTGTGAAGCATAATGTTAACTTCTCCATACTTTGGATAAGGAAATACAGACATGAAAAATCTCATTGCTGAGTTGTTATTTAAGCTTGCCCAAAAAGAAGAAGAGTCGAAAGAACTGTGCGCGCAGGTAGAAGCACTGGAGATTATCGTCACTGCAATGCTTCGTAATATGGCGCAAAATGACCAACAGCGGTTGATTGATCAGGTTGAGGGGGCACTTTACGAGGTAAAGCCCGATGCCAGCATTCCTGACGACGATACGGAGCTGCTGCGCGATTATGTAAAGAAGTTATTGAAGCATCCTCGTCAGTAAAAAGGTAATCTTTTCAACAGCTGTCATAAAGCTGTCACGGCTGAGACTTATAGTCGCTTTGTTTTTATTTTTTAATGTATTTGTACATGGAGAAAATAAAGTGAAACAAAGCACTATTGCACTGGCACTCTTACCGTTACTGTTTACCCCTGTGACAAAAGCCCGGACACCAGAAATGCCTATTCTGGAAAACCGGGCTGCTCAGGGCGATATTACTGCACCCGGCGGTGCTCGCCGCTTAACGGGTGATCAGAGCGCCGCTCTGCGTGATTCTCTTAGCGATAAGCCTGCAAAAAATATTATTTTGCTGATTGGCGATGGGATGGGGGATTCGGAAATTACTGCCGCACGTAATTATGCCGAAGGTGCGGGCGGCTTTTTTAAAGGTATTGATGCCTTACCGCTTACCGGGCAATACACTCACTATGCGCTGAATAAAAAAACCGGCAAACCGGACTACGTTACCGACTCGGCTGCATCAGCAACTGCCTGGTCAACCGGTGTCAAAACCTATAACGGCGCATTGGGTGTCGATATTCATGAAAAAGATCACCCAACGATTCTGGAAATGGCAAAAGCCGCAGGGCTGGCGACCGGTAACGTTTCTACCGCAGAGTTGCAGGATGCCACTCCCGCCGCGTTGGTGGCGCATGTGACTTCGCGCAAATGCTACGGTCCGAGCGCGACCAGTGAAAAATGTCCGCGTAACGCGCTGGAAAAAGGCGGAAAAGGATCGATTACCGAACAGCTGCTTAACGCCCGTGCCGATGTTACGCTTGGCGGCGGCGCAAAAACCTTTGCGGAAACGGCAACCGCCGGTGAATGGCAGGGAAAAACGCTGCGTGAACAGGCGCAGGCGCGTGGTTATCAGTTGGTGAGCGATGCTGCCTCACTGAATGCGGTGACGGAAGCGAACCAGCAAAAACCCCTGCTAGGACTGTTTGCTGACGGCAATATGCCAGTGCGCTGGCAAGGACCGAAAGCAACGTACCACGGCAATATCGACAAGCCCGCAGTTACCTGTACGCCTAATCCGCAACGTAATGACAGCGTACCGACCCTGGCGCAGATGACTGATAAAGCCATTGAATTGTTGAGTAAAAATGAGAAAGGCTTTTTCCTGCAAGTTGAAGGTGCATCAATCGATAAACAGGATCACGCGGCGAATCCTTGTGGGCAAATTGGCGAGACGGTCGATCTCGACGAAGCCGTACAACGGGCGCTGGAATTCGCTAAAAAGGATGGCAACACGCTGGTCATAGTCACCGCTGATCACGCCCACGCCAGCCAGATTGTCGCGCCGGACACCAAAGCGCCGGGCCTCACCCAGGCGCTAAATACCAAAGATGGCGCAGTGATGGTGATGAGTTACGGGAACTCCGAAGAGGATTCACAAGAACATACCGGTAGTCAGCTGCGTATTGCGGCGTATGGCCCACATGCCGCCAATGTCGTTGGACTGACCGACCAGACCGATCTCTTCTACACCATGAAAGCCGCCCTGGGGCTGAAATAAAACCTCGCCCGGCGGTGAAATTTCGCTGCCGGGTGGTTTTTTTGCGGTTAGCAACCAGACTTAATGGCAGATCACGGGCGCAAACGCTCATGGTTAAAACATGAAGAGGGATGGTGCTATGAAAATAACATTACTGGTTACCTTGCTTTTCGGACTGGTTTTTTTAACCACCGTCGGCGCTGCCGAGAGAACCTTAACCCCGCAACAACAGCGTATGACCTCCTGTAATCAGCAGGCGACGGCGCAGGCGTTGAAAGGGGATGCTCGTAAGACCTACATGAGTGATTGCCTGAAGAACAGCAAGTCTGCGCCTGGTGAAAAAAGTTTGACGCCACAGCAGCAAAAGATGCGCGAATGTAATAATCAAGCAACGCAACAATCTCTGAAAGGTGATGATCGTAATAAGTTTATGAGCGCCTGCCTCAAGAAAGCCGCCTGATACCTGATAGTGCTAACGGGTGAGCTACGAAAATGGCTCACCCGAAATTTCATACTTCTGCCTTTAGCCCCGTCTCTATAATTTGGGAAAATTGTTTCTGAATGTTCCCAAAAATAATGAATGATGAAAACTTTTTCAAAAAAGCGGCGGCGCATGGGGAGGAACCTCCTTTAACTCCTCAAAACGAACATCAGCGGTCCGGGCTGCGCTTCGCCCGTCGCGTCAGACTACCCCGCGCGGTTGGCCTGGCTGGCATGTTCTTACCGATTGCTTCAACGCTGGTTTCGCACCCGCCGCCGGGCTGGTGGTGGCTGGTGTTGGTCGGCTGGGCGTTCGTCTGGCCGCATTTAGCCTGGCAGATTGCGAGTAGGGCTGTCGATCCGCTTAGCCGGGAAATTTATAACTTAAAAACCGATGCAGTATTAGCGGGAATGTGGGTAGGCGTAATGGGCGTAAACGTGCTGCCTTCCACCGCGATGTTGATGATTATGTGTCTGAATTTGATGGGGGCAGGCGGCCCCCGTCTGTTTGTCGCGGGTCTGGTGTTGATGGTGGTTTCCTGCCTTGTCACCCTCGAACTGACGGGTATCACCGTGTCGTTCAATAGTGCGCCGCTGGAATGGTGGCTCTCCCTTCCCATTATCGTCATTTATCCTCTGCTGTTTGGTTGGGTCAGCTACCAGACGGCGACTAAACTGGCGGAACATAAACGCCGATTGCAGGTCATGAGTACCCGCGACGGTATGACGGGCGTGTATAACCGACGTCATTGGGAAACTATGTTACGCAATGAATTTGATAACTGTCGGCGGCATAACCGCGATGCGACGTTACTGATTATCGATATCGACCATTTCAAGAGCATCAACGATACCTGGGGCCATGATGTGGGCGATGAAGCGATTGTGGCGCTTACCCGACAATTACAAATTACCCTGCGCGGTAGCGATGTGATTGGTCGGTTTGGTGGCGATGAGTTTGCGGTGATCATGTCCGGTACGCCAGCTGAGAGCGCCATTACCGCCATGTTACGGGTACATGAAGGGCTAAATACGTTACGTTTGCCGAATACACCGCAGGTGATGTTACGGATTAGTGTGGGTGTCGCGCCGCTGAATCCACAAATGAGTCACTATCGGGAGTGGTTGAAATCGGCAGATTTGGCGCTCTACAAAGCAAAGAAAGCCGGACGTAACCGCACCGAAGTGGCGGCCTGACGTCCGGCGAAAGTCATCAGGATTTGCTGAGTTTTTCTGATTTTTCCATACACTTCGTCATCGCTTCGATCACTGCGGCACGGAAGCCTTTCTCTTCCAGTACGCGTACCGCCTCAATGGTGGTGCCTCCCGGTGAGCAGACCATATCTTTCAGTGCCCCCGGATGTTCTCCCGTTTCCAGCACCATTTTTGCGGAACCCATTACCGCCTGAGCGGCAAATTTATACGCCTGGGCGCGTGGCATCCCGCCCAGCACGGCGGCGTCGGCCATCGCCTCGATAAACATAAAGACGTAGGCTGGCGAAGAACCGCTCACACCGACCACCGGGTGGATCATCGGCTCGGCAATTACTTCCGCTTCGCCAAAGCAGCGGAAAATATTCAGCACATCAGCGGTATCTTCTGGGGTTACCAGCGCGTTTGGCGTTACGGAGGTCATCCCGGCATTAACCAGTGCGGGAGTGTTCGGCATGGCGCGGATAATTTTCCGGTCATGGCCCAGCGCGCGGGCAAGCTGGTCGAGCGTGACACCCGCAGCAATAGAAACGACCAGAGAGTCTTTATTCAGGCTGGAGGTGATTTCGCTAAGCACTTTAATCATGATGCCTGGTTTAACGGCGGCGAAAATGATGTCGGCGATTTGCGCCACTTCTTGCGCCGATTCTGCGGCGTTGATGCCGAACTGGTCATGCAGGGCGGCGACTTTATCCGGGGAGGGGGTATATACCCAGATTTGCCCTGGAAGCACCTGACCGCTGGCAATCAGACCGCCGAGAATGGCTTTTCCCATATTGCCGCAGCCAATAAAACCGATTTTCTTTTCCATTGCCTCACTCCTGCCGTGAAATTCATTGTTTTGATAATCGCTGGCAGAAGCATAAACAGAACTATGCCGGAAGGCAAAAGCGCGACACAATAGAGAATTACCCAACAAAGGATGACTTTATGACAATTTGGGTGGATGCCGACGCGTGTCCCAATGTAATTAAAGAGATTTTGTATCGCGCGGCTGAACGTATGCAGATGCCGCTGGTACTGGTAGCAAACCAGAGTTTACGCGTACCGCCTTCGCGATTTATTCGAACGCTGCGCGTCGCGGCAGGTTTCGACGTTGCCGATAACGAAATTGTCCGGCAGTGTGAAGCTGGCGATTTGGTGATCACCGCAGATATTCCTTTGGCTGCTGAAGTCATCGAGAAAGGCGCTGCGGCGCTTAATCCACGCGGCGAACGTTACACACCAGCGACCATTCGTGAGCGCCTGACGATGCGCGATTTTATGGATACCTTACGCGCCAGTGGGATCCAGACCGGGGGACCAGATAGCCTTTCACAACGTGACCGCCAGGCCTTTGCCGCGGAGCTGGAGAAGTGGTGGCTGGAAGTGCAACGTAGTCGTGGCTGAATGTAATTTATTATTTACACTTCATTCTTGAAAATTTATTGGTATAGTAAGGGATGTATTAAAATTTTCACTTTAAGTGGAATTTTTTCTTTACAATCGAAATTGTACTAGTTTGATGGTATGATCGCTATTCTCATGACACCGGCTTTCGCCGCATTGCGACCTATTGGGGAAAACCCACGATGACACAACCTCTTTTTCTGATCGGGCCTCGGGGCTGTGGTAAAACAACGGTCGGAATGGCCCTTGCCGATTCGCTTAACCGTCGATTTGTCGATACCGACCAGTGGTTGCAATCACAGCTCAATATGACGGTCGCGGAGATCGTCGAAAGGGAAGAGTGGGCGGGATTCCGCGCCAGAGAAACGGCGGCGTTGGAAGCGGTAACTGCGCCATCCACCGTTATCGCCACGGGCGGCGGCATTATCCTGACGGAATTTAATCGTCACTTTATGCAAAATAACGGGATCGTGGTTTATTTGTGTGCGCCAGTATCAGTCCTGGTTAACCGACTGCAAGCTGCACCGGAAGAAGATTTACGGCCAACCTTAACGGGGAAACCGCTGAGCGAAGAAGTTCAGGAAGTGCTGGAAGAACGCGATGCGCTATATCGCGAAGTTGCGCATATTATCATCGACGCAACAAACGAACCCAGCCAGGTGATTTCTGAAATTCGCAGCGCCCTGGCACAGACGAGCAATTGTTGATTTTCGAGCGCCTATACTTAACGTTCATCCCGTGAAATAAGGAAGAACGATGCCAACGAAACCGCCTTATCCTCGTGAAGCATATATAGTGACGATTGAAAAAGGAAAGCCAGGACAGACGGTAACCTGGTACCAACTCAGAGCCGATCATCCTAAACCAGACTCGTTGATCAGTGAACATCCGACCGTTCAGGAAGCGATGGATGCGAAAAAACGCTATGAGGACCCTGACAAAGAGTGACCGCATCAGACTGCTCGGAAGGGATTCTGAGTGCCACCACAAGGGATCTGCGTCACATTTTTCACAATTCATGTTTTTCAAATAATTAGAATATTAAACAATAACAATCCATTACTGGAATCATTTGGAATCTTTACATTATGCCGTGCAGGTCTGCTGCTACGCTTTTTGTCATTTGTAGCACAGGTAAGTGTCGGCAGTGGTGCTTAGCGCTTGCCCGGTAATTAACGACGAAATAAAAGTAAGGTGGAAGAACAATGAGTGCGTCGTTGGCGATCCTGACCATCGGCATTGTACCTATGCAGGAAGTTTTGCCGCTCCTGACAGAATACATTGACGAAGATAATATTTCCCATCATAGCCTGCTGGGGAAGTTAAGCCGCGAAGAAGTGATGGCGGAGTACGCGCCAGAAGCAGGCGAAGACACAATTCTCACATTATTAAATGACAACCAGCTGGCCCATGTTTCGCGTCGCAAAGTGGAGCGAGACCTGCAAGGTGTGGTTGAAGTGCTCGATAATCAGGGTTACGACGTCATTATATTAATGAGTACGGCAAACATTAGGAGTATGACCGCGCGTAATACGATCTTTCTTGAGCCGTCGCGAATATTGCCACCGCTGGTTTCATCTATTGTTGAAGATCATCAGGTGGGGGTTATCGTACCGGTTGAAGAGCTACTGACCGTTCAGGCGCAAAAATGGCAAATTTTGCAGAAACCGCCAGTATTTTCATTGGGTAACCCCATTCATGATTCGGAACAAAAAATCATTGATGCCGGGAAAGAATTACTGGCAAAAGGCGCAGATGTCATCATGCTGGATTGTTTGGGATTTAACCAGCGTCATCGCGATTTACTGCAAAAACAGCTCGATGTTCCTGTCTTGCTCTCTAACGTATTGATTGCAAGGCTAGCTGCGGAATTACTGGTGTAATTTTGCGTGACAGCCAGCGCCTCTGGCCCCTATAGTGAAGTAGATGTTCAACTACCAGACAGGGCCAGTTTATGCTTCAAAGTAATGAGTACTTTTCCGGCAAAGTGAAATCGATCGGCTTTTCCAGCAGCAGCACTGGTCGCGCCAGCGTGGGTGTTATGGTTGAAGGCGAATACACCTTCAGCACCGCTGAGCCTGAAGAGATGACGGTAATCAGTGGTGCGCTGAATGTGTTACTGCCTGACGCGACCGACTGGCAAGTGTATGAAGCCGGTTCGGTGTTTAATGTTCCCGGTCACAGCGAGTTTCATCTGCAAGTTGCCGAACCCACCTCTTATCTGTGCCGCTATCTGTAATTCCTCGCCTTCCCCATGAACGGGAGGGCATTTTTCTGAAATATCTTCTCTTTAACCCATAATAATATTTCCTTTGCTGCGATTTTTTCGATTTCCGATATATTCATAATTCATCAAGGTTGATATAAATATCAGTGAAGATTATGAATAGAATTAATATATTGGTCATCTGTATGGTCGTGTTTTTTATGACTGGCAATGCATGTGCCACAGAGTGGATCAGTAGCGAGGACCTTATCACCTCTGACTTTCATCTTATGACGGCAGATGAGCGCAACGTGGTTAAAGCGGCAACCAACGATAGTATGGAAGCTGCTTATATGCTGAAAGATAATATCCGTTGGTATTATCATAATGGTGACCTATCATTACCCGCTAACTTCAGCAATCAAAATAAATTGGTGGTGAACGGTAATTTAACGATTTCCGGCGATTATGATGATTATCTGTCAGGTAATGGTCATCTGATTGTATTAGGTAATGTTATTGTCGACAACTTTATTAATCATGATTTCGCGTATGTCAAAGGGCAGATGACAGCGAAAGGTTTGGTTTATGCTGATTATAATGATCACAACTTTGAAGTGATGAAAGGAATTAGCGCGCGAGGCATTATTGTTTCCGATAAAGCAACGCAATTTGAGGTCATTAAAGCTGAGTTTTATATCAATGAAGATGAAAGCGGTGAAGAATATAACTGGGACGAGAATATTCAAAAAGTTTATTCACTGGTGACGCCTAATCTTTATGATCATAGTGAAATCGAAACCGATAATATTTCCAATGCGTATCCTGACTATGATAGCGTCGTAGACAATATCGTTCAGGGTTTACCTCTTTTTCGAGATAAAGCTGCTCCTGAAATTAATGAGAAATTAAAATGGATTGAAACGGGGAAACTCGATAATTTCCTTGCGGATAAAATAAAGCATGAAGATCCACTGGTGGCACGTTTTCTGACTCATATAGAGCGTTTGTCAACCGCCGTTATGCTGCAACTGTTACAGCACCCCGATGACCAGACGCGTGAATCGATGGCGCAGTCCTGGCCCGCTCAACAGATGCATTTGCTTACCGACGAAATAATTAAAGATGAAGCTGTTGCCAGAGGACTGGTTAAAAACAGCAATATATCCGCCGAAGTGAATAAAAAATTAATGTCTGTACCCGTCGAGAGCGTACAGCTGGAGCAGGCCAGACAGGATAATCTTTCTCCTGATATTGTTGTGTCGTTAAGTCAAAGCCCTTTTCTCAGTGTGCGCAAGACATTAATCAGCCATTACGATTACGCCTGGCTGGTTCCAACTGCAGTGGTCGATGAATTGATAAATAGCGAAGATCCGGAGTTACGCGAAAGAATTACCGGAACCGATTTAACCGCACAACAAGCGGTGTTGTTGAGTAAAGATAAATCGCTGAAAGTTCGTCAAGCATTAGCCCGGACGCTTACTGAACTAAAAATCACCCAACTGTCAGCGACCCTGAGGACAGAGGATGTTGAACGTATCGCAGAACAAATGTATCTGGATAATAAAGAAAATAAAAATATCGTGAAGGCGTTATTGGTCGCTTTGCCGGAGTCGCGTCAACTGACTTTGGCAAAAGAAGATGTGCACAACTTACGTGACGGCATGCGTTATCTGACCTCGAAGGAAGTGATTAGTTATCTACTGAATCAGCATGACATTCCCAGCATCTGGTATGAGCTGGCACGCGATAAATTATTACCTCTGGAGTATAAGAAACAATTATGGCAACACACCTTAAAATTAATGATGAGTAAACGGCAAGAAGATCAAGAGCAAGCCTACGAAGTACAGCTGGCGCTGATTGATAATGGTATTATTGACGAAGAGATGTTTAATAATGCCATCGATTTACTGGTTTATTTACCTGCTGAATACCGCTATCGGATGCGAAACCAGCTATTTGATAATGAAGATTTACCCTCCGGAATTATCAACAAACTCGATCAACAGTATCGTTTTAACTCCGACTGGGCGTTGTCTGTTGTCAGTATGAAAAATAGCACCCGTAGACAAAGTGAAAGGGGATTACACCGCTGGAATCATGAGGAAAGCGATATTTTTGCGGAGCTGGATACGATAAAAGATAAATCAGATGATGAATGGTGGTGCGGATTGCTGAAAAGTCACAATGATCATTTGCGGCAGACGGCGTTGCGCAATGTACATACCCCAGCCTCTTTGTTAACGACATTGACTGAGTCACAGGATCGGGCGCTGGCTATTAATAATCCACAGTTGGCTGCCGATGTGAAAACGGCGTGGTTAAAGGAGGATGCATCATTAATCTTATTTGTTGATCAGCCCGATCTTTCGCAGTTACGTCATTTAGTGAAAACCGGGGCAACGCGGCAAATTCGCAGTGAAGCGCGTAACCGGCTTGAGGAAAAACAATGACACAACGCCCCTGGAGCAAGTTACAGAGGGAGATTTATGACTTACTGACGCCAACGATCAACCTGCAAATTCACTGTACCCGTTATCCCATGCGCAGCCAAAATGGTGGAAGCTCCGATTTACCGCGTTATTGGATCACGTTGGATAAAGACGTGATCTGGGATTACCCAAAAGACTTTATGGCAGGCAATGGTGGAGTGCGTAATTTTCATGGTGAAACTTGCTGGTATCCTTATCTGACGGATATTTGTTCAATTTCTGATTTATTGCGTGAATATATTGATACCCCAAAAGCGGAGCTGTTAACGAAACAATGTACCAGCGATAAATGGGGGTTAGTGAATATTCTGCGTGCCGCTGACAGGCGAATAGGGATGAGACGGTTGGATCAGTTACGGCGTAAAACGCATAATATTGCTGCGCTAAAAATTATTGCCCGCCGTAGCGAATGATTATATGCCTGGTGTGGATTCGTACGCCGGATAAGACGCCGCAGGCGTCGCATCCGGCATTAAAGGCAAATCAGCAATTAACGTTGTGCTTCGCCACCTAATCCTTCGATCAGGTTTTGGATTAATGCTGCCAGTTCACCGGTCATCAGGATGAAATCGGCATCAAAACGTTGGGCAAAATCTTCACGGTCGATATCTTCGTTTTGATCGCGCAGCTCGTCGCAGAACTTCAGACGCTTGAGTGAACCATCGTCGCACATCACAAACTGAATGCGCTGCTGCCAGTCGAGCGCCAGTTTAGTCACCACTTTTCCTGCTTCAATGTGGTTGGTGATTTCTTCGCTGGTCAAATCTTGTTTCTTCGCGCGGATCACGCCGCCATCTTCCAGCAACGATTTCAGTTCGGCTTCATCAAGCAGCTGGAAGCCTTGTGCCGCACTACCAGAGCGTACCCATTCGGTCAGCGTCAGTTCAATCGGGTTTTCCATGCTCAATGGTACAACCGGTAACGACCCCAGGCTTTTACGCAGTAATGCCAGCGTATCTTCTGCTTTTTTGGCACTGGCGCAGTCCACCATAATCAAACCGTTTACCGTATCGATCCACATCATGGTTTGGCTGAAACGGCTGAAAGCGCGCGGCAGAAGAGAGTGCAGCACTTCATCTTTCAGCGAATCTTTTTCGGTTTTCTTCAGCTTGCGCGCCTGTTCCGCTTCCAGCTTGGCGATTTTTGCTTCCAGCGCCTGTTTAATCACCGGAGACGGGAGGATTTTTTCTTCTTTGCGCGCGCAGATAACAATTTGACCATTGGCAACGTGCGTTAACGCATCGCTGTGCGATCCCATCGGAGGAACCCAGCCCATCTTCGCCATGTCCTGGCTGCCGCATGGGGTAAATGCCATCGAGGCTAGCTGTTTTTCCATCTCTTCTGCACGCAGCGAAATCTCGCGGCTAAGACGGTAAACCATTAAATTTTTGAACCACAGCATGATAATTTCCACGGCCTTGTCGTTAAATTTAGCGGGCATGATAACGAATTGTCGGCGGCCTTGCATTGCCAATCCGGTTGTCCGTCTCTACGCTATTGATATTGAAAAAAATAAGGAGAGTACCGTGCGTATAGGTATCGATTTAGGCGGCACTAAAACTGAAGTGATTGCACTGGGCGATGCAGGGGAGCAGTTGTATCGTCATCGTCTGCCCACACCGCGTGATGATTACCATCAGACCATCGAAACGATCGCCACGTTGGTTGATATGGCGGAGCAGGCGACAGGGCAGCGCGGAACGGTAGGCATGGGCATTCCAGGCTCGATTTCGCCTTACACTGGCGTGGTGAAAAATGCCAATTCAACCTGGCTTAACGGTCAGCCATTTGATAAAGATTTAAGCGCGCGGTTGCAACGGGAAGTGCGGTTGGCAAATGACGCCAACTGTCTGGCGGTCTCGGAAGCGGTAGATGGCGCAGCAGCGGGAGCGCAGACGGTATTTGCCGTGATTATCGGCACGGGATGCGGCGCGGGCGTAGCGTTCAATGGTCGAGCGCATATCGGCGGCAATGGCACGGCAGGCGAGTGGGGACACAATCCGCTACCGTGGATGGACGAAGATGAACTGCGTTATCGCGAGGAAGTCCCTTGTTATTGCGGTAAACAAGGTTGTATTGAAACCTTTATTTCGGGCACGGGATTCGCGACGGATTATCATCGTTTGAGCGGACATGCGCTGAAAGGCAGTGAAATTATCCGCTTGGTAGAAGAAAGCGATCCGGTAGCGGAACTGGCATTGCGTCGCTACGAGCTGCGGCTGGCAAAATCGCTGGCACACGTAGTGAATATTCTCGATCCGGATGTGATTGTGTTGGGGGGCGGGATGAGCAATGTAGATCGTTTATATCAAACGGTTCCGCAGTTGATTAAACAATTTGTCTTCGGCGGCGAATGTGAAACGCCGGTGCGTAAGGCGAAACATGGTGATTCCAGCGGCGTACGCGGCGCTGCGTGGTTATGGCCACAAGAGTAAAAAAACCAGGCAATTGGTGCATCATGCCTGATGCGACGCTTGCCGCGTCTTATCAGGCCTACAAAATGAGCAGCCGTAGGCCGGATAAGGTGTTCACGCCGCATCCGGCAATAAGCAACGTGCACCGTGGCTGCAATCTACCCCACTGGTTTCGCCAGCACCGGACTATCCGCCGCTTGCTGGCGCTTATAGCGACCATACAGCAGCAACGACGACATCGCAGCAAACGAAAGCAGGGCGGCAGGCAGCGCCACGTAATTATAAGTCAGCCCCAGCGTCAGCATCATACCTCCGCAATATGCGCCGACGGCGCTACCGAGGTTAAACGCTATTTGCCCACCTGCGGCACCTAATAATTCTCCACCTTTGGCATTTTGCAGTAACAATATTTGCAGCGGTGCAGAGAGGGCAAATAATCCCGCGCAACAAATAAAAGCAAAAATAAGCGACGTTGTTTTCATGCCGCCGAAGAAAAAGAGCATCAGCAATGCCAGCACAATAATGAAATCAGTCACTGCCGCAATGCGTAGTGGTGAATAACGTCCTGAAATCCGGCCACTTAGCACATTCCCCAACACCATCCCCAGCCCAACTAACATCATAATAAAGGTCATCGCCGTTTCCGAAAAACCGGAAATAAACATCATGTATGGCTTTACGTAGCTGAACCAGGCAAATACACCCGCGTTGCCAAACATCGTGGCAGCGAAAATTAACCACGGGGCCGGGCTGCGCAAAAAGTGAAATTGTTCGCGCAGCTTTCCTTTCGCCTCGTCGCGAATATCCGGCACCCAAAAATAGACCGATGCCATCACCGCGATATTAAACACAGAGATCAATAAAAAGGTGTAACGCCAGCTAAACTCCTGACTTAAATACGTCCCCAGCGGAATGCCCAGCAAATTGGCAACTGTCATCCCCGAAACCATCCCCGCCACGGCGGCGGTGACTTTGCCGGGTTTGATAATTTTCGATAACACAATCGCCCCGACGCCAAAAAAAGCGCCATGCGGAAAGCCGGAAACCAGCCGACCAATGGCGAGCATCAGGTAAGACGAAGAGAGCGTGAACATGGCGTTGCCAATGACGCACAACGCCACCAGAAACAACAAGATATGTTTGAGCGAGTAGCGGCTGGAAAAGAGTGCGATGATTGGTGCACCGACCACCACCCCCAGCGCATAATACGAGATCATATGTCCGGCGGCAGGAATCGAAATACCTACGTTATGTGCCAGCTCCGTAAGCACGCCCATAATGCCAAATTCGGCCATTCCCAAACCAAACGTGCCCAGAGCCAAAGATAAAATAACTTTTTTCATACCACCATCACAACCACCAGAACGGCTACCAATCACCGTAGCCAATAAAGTGATAGCTTGCAGGATAACGACCAGTGAGGCCAAGAGATAATTCGCCCCTCTGTATTCATTATCCTGCTGAATAGTTATTTCACTGCAAACGCACTTTCCAGTTTGCTGTATCCCAGTCCGTTGATCTTTTTCACTTTGATCTGCACCGGAATACGCTCTTTCATCGCTTCAACGTGGCTAATCACACCGATGGTTTTGCCGCTGGCGTTCAGGGCATCCAGGGCATCAAGGGCGGTATCCAGCGTTTCGCTATCCAGCGTGCCAAAACCTTCATCAAGGAACAGCGAGTCAATACGCGTTTTATGGCTGACCAGATCCGAAAGCGCCAGCGCCAGCGCCAGACTGACGAGGAAACTCTCGCCACCGGAAAGGGTACGGGTATCGCGTACCGCATCTGCCTGCCAGGTATCAACAACCTCGACTTCCAGCGCCTCGCTGGCTTTGCGCTGTAACAGATAGCGCCCGTGTAACCGGGTAAGTTGCTGATTAGCGAGATGGACTAAATTATCCAGCGTCAGCCCCTGGGCAAACTTGCGGAATTTATCGCCCTCTTTGGAACCTATTAGCGAATTAAGATATCCCCAGTCCTCAACCTGCTGCGTCATTTGAGCAATTTGCTGCATTAAGGTTTGTTGTTGCTGACGGTTTTCCGCATCCTGTTTCAGCTGTTGACGAATCTCGCCCTGACTCGTGGTGTTTTCACGCAACTTTTGGTGAGTTTGCGCTAACTCTTGCTGAATCTGCTCCACCGTCACACTGAGATCCAGGCCGTCAGGTCGGTGTTGCTGATGCTGTGCCAGCGTTTCAGCTGTCTGAGTGACCAGCGTTTGCGCCTGACGGCGCTGGTTTTCCAGATTCTGCTTGAGCTGTTCCAGTTGGGTTAGTGTTTGTTCATCCATTAGCGCCGCAAGGAACGCCTGTTGATCGTCAAAGACACTGGCCTGTAGCGCGGTGTCAAACTGCGCCTGGGCTTTTTGCAGACTTTGCGCCGCCAGAACATCCTGTTGCTGTAACGTCTGCTGCTGGCTTTGTAACGCGAGACATTGTTCATGAATTTGCCGCCAGTTTTCCATTGCCACTGTTTCTTCGCTGTGCGATAACTCATCACCTTGCGGTAACGTATCCAGAATCGGCGTCAGTTGCTGAATACGGTTTTGCAGCGTAGTTAATTCGTTCTGACGCAGTTGCCAGCTCTGCGCTTCTTGCTGACGTGTCGCTAACCAGCTCTCTTCTTCATTTTCCTGTGGCAATGCCAGCGCGTAACTCGCTAATGCCGCAGAGAGTTGCTGCTGGCGTTGTTCAATTTGCTGTTGATACTGGATAATTTGTTGATTATGCGCAGCAATCTGCCCTTGTAATTCATGCCGTTGGCTGAGTATCCGCAGCTGGCGCTCGTGCTCATCTTGTGCATCCAGCCACGGTTGAATATCGTCCTGTGGCTGCAAGGTGATATTGAGGCTGGCCGTGACAGCTTGCCATTGTTGAGTAAGTGCTTGCTCATCTTGTCGGAGGCTTTGCGCTTCGTTTTCATCACGCTGAAGCTGCTTCGTTAAGGCGTCCAGTTGCCCACGTAGCGCCGCACCTTCTTCACCGAGCTTTTTCACTTCGTTTTCCAGCGTTAATAGCCGGGCCTGATTAACGCCCGGTTCCAGCGCCTGATACGCCTCGACCGCCGGGTGGCTGGTGGAACCACAAAGTGGGCAAGGCTGACCCGCCTGTAACTGCGCACGTTGAACTTCCAGCGTTTTGATACGAGCTTCCTGCTCGCAAATGGTTTTCACATCGGCAAGTTGTTGCGTTTTTTCTTTATAACGCTGGCGCATTTCGTTAAGTGCGGCGTTACGTTGCGTCTGTTCTTGCGTGACATTCTGGATAGCGATCTGTAATTGCGCCAGGCGTTTTTGTTGGGGAACAATCTGTCCATGCAGCGCGACCAGGCGCTGACGCAGCGTGCGTTGCTCAGCATGTTGCGCCTGGGCGCTAGCAACTTCATCGGCGCTTAACGTCAACGAGATCGCCGGAAGTGAATTAAGTTTTTGCTCTGCATGGGTTAACTGTTGCTGCCACTGCCGCAGATGCTCGCGTTCGCTGGTTTGTTGAGAGAATTGCGCACGCCAACCCGCCAGTTCGTTGTTCCACTGACGGAAGCGGTCGTGTTCCTGTAACCAGGCATTCAGGCTTTGTTGCTGCTGCTGTAATTCTGCAGACTGCTTCGCCGCGTGGTGGCGAATGCTCGCACGAAGCGCCATTGTGCGCTGTAAGCGAGTATTTACTTCTTCAATCTGCTGGCGAGTATGCGCCAGTGCCGCAGTGTGTTCTGCGATGCGTTCCCAGTGCGGACGAAGATTTCGCGCCGGTTGTGCCAGGCTGAGCGCCGCCAGTTGAGGTTGCGCTTTTTCTTCTTCGGCTAACGCCTGTTGCAATGCCTGCTGACGTCGGCTGGCTTCTTGCTGCAATTCGTCCAGACGCGTTAACCAGTTTAGCGATTGTTGTTCTTGCTGCTGCGCGGCGAGTAACTGTTTCTCTTCGACAGTGAGTACCTGCAAACTTTCTGTCAGCGATTGCAGCTGTTCTGGCGCTAATAACGCAACGCCGCTGGCCTGCGCTTGCAGTTTCTCCAGCTCAGTGCGGGCCGATTTGTGCTGCTCAAAGACCATCGCAGAGATTTGCCCGTAGATTTCGGTGCCGGTTAATTCCTCGAGCAATTCCGCGCGTTCTTTTGGTTTGGCATTCAGGAAGGCAGCAAATTGCCCCTGCGAAAGCAGCATCGAACGGGTGAAACGCCCATAATCCAGTCCGGTTAACGTCGCCGTCAGTTCCAGCTTATCTTTCACTTTGTCAGCGAGAATTTTGCCATCGGTACAGCGCGCCAGCTCTACGCGCGGCACCTGCAAATTACCGTCTGGCTGGTTACGCGCCCGATTCTGGCTCCAGAAGGCACGGTACGCTTCACCTTTGACTTCAAACTCCACTTCCGCCAGACATTCGGCGGTATCGCGGGTCATTAGATCATTTTGCGATTGTGAAACGTTAGAAAGGCGCGGAGTTTCGTGATACAGCGCCAGGCAAATGGCATCCAGCAGGGTGGTTTTCCCCGCGCCGGTTGGGCCGGTAATCGCAAACAGCCCATTGCTGGCGAACGGCTCGCGGGTGAAATCAATCTTCCATTCGCCTTTTAACGAGTTCAGGTTTTTCAGGCGCAGGCTGAGAATTTTCATGCTTCGTGTTCTCCGGCGAGGGTCTGCAGCGTCGTGGTGAAAAGATGTTGCAGACGTTGCTGCTGTGATTCATCCAGTTCTTCCAGTGCGAGACGACGATTAAACACCTCTTCGACGCTGAGTTCGCTGAGGGTTTCACGCTGTTGGCTGGCTAACACACGCTCGCGCTGTTCACGGCTGCGGCGTACCAGCAATACTTCGACAGGCAGTGATTCAGTTAATGCCTGGATTTTGCGCTGAATATCATGCAGATACTCATCAGTAGTGATTTCGATATCCAGCCAGACAGGTGGTTCCTGTGATACATCGCGCCACTGTTCCAGCTGTTCGGTAATCGACGCCAGATCGCCTTTCAGTACCGCCATTGGTTGCGTTATCGGCACGCTCAGGTTTTCCACGCTCTCTAATTTGCCGTTTGAAAATGTCACCAGATGGACATATTTACTTTTTCCGCATTCATCAAAACTCAGTGGAATGGGGGAACCGCAATAGCGAACATGTTCCATGCCGCCAATAATCTGTGCGCGGTGAATATGCCCGAGCGCGATGTAGTCGACTGGCGGAAAGTTTTGTGCCGGGAAGGCGTCCAGCGTGCCAATATAAATGTCACGCACGGCGTCACTTTTGCTGGCACCAACGGTCGTTAAATGCCCCGTGGCGATGATGGGCAGAGGCTGATCGCCGCGCAGTTTGCAGGCATCGGCATAATGTTGTTGGTAATAATCGGTAATAGCCGCCAGCAAATGTTGTTGTTTTTCAATACCGTTAAGCCCCGCCTGGCTGGTAATAATGTCACGCGGGCGTAAAAAAGGAATGGGGCACAGCACTGCGCCTGGCGTCCCGTCGCGACGAGGCAAGATTTGTGGCGCATGTCCGGCGCTGGCGACCACGGTAGTATTGAGGAACGCCATGATATCGCGCGATTCATTCAGCGTGGCGACCGAGTCATGGTTTCCTGCCAGTACCACCAGATGACAGCCCGTTTGCTGTAAATTGACAACAAAACGGTTGTATAACGTGCGGGCGTAACTGGGTGGTGATCCGGTATCGAAAACATCACCGGCAACAATAATCGCATCCACCTGATGGGTTTGCGCTGTTTCCAGCAGCCAGTCAAGAAAGGCCTGGTGTTCAGCTTCGCGGCTTTTACTGTAGAAGTTCTGGCCGAGATGCCAGTCTGAGGTGTGAAGGATGCGCATAACGATTCCCTGGCGAAAAAGCATGGGCGCGATTATACCCAAACAGATGTGCCATTTGCTTTTTTCTGCGCCACGGAAATCAACTACCTGAAGATATGTGCGACGTGCTTTTCATAAATCTGTCATAAATCTGACGCATAATGACGTCGCATTAATGATCGCAACCTATTTATTACAACAGGGCAAATCATGGCGAGACGTATTCTGGTCGTAGAAGATGAAGCTCCAATTCGCGAAATGGTCTGCTTCGTGCTCGAACAAAATGGCTTTCAGCCGGTCGAAGCGGAAGATTATGACAGTGCTGTGAATCAACTGAATGAACCCTGGCCGGATTTAATTCTCCTTGACTGGATGTTACCTGGCGGCTCCGGTATCCAGTTCATCAAACACCTCAAGCGCGAATCGATGACCCGAGATATTCCAGTGGTGATGCTGACCGCCAGAGGGGAAGAAGAAGATCGCGTGCGCGGCCTTGAAACCGGTGCGGATGACTATATCACCAAGCCGTTTTCGCCGAAGGAACTGGTGGCGCGAATCAAAGCGGTAATGCGCCGTATTTCGCCAATGGCGGTGGAAGAGGTGATCGAGATGCAGGGGCTCAGTCTCGACCCGACATCTCACCGGGTGATGGCGGGCGAAGAACCGCTGGAGATGGGGCCGACAGAATTTAAACTGCTGCACTTTTTTATGACGCATCCCGAGCGCGTGTACAGCCGCGAGCAGCTGTTAAACCACGTCTGGGGAACCAACGTATATGTGGAAGACCGCACGGTCGATGTTCACATTCGTCGCCTGCGTAAGGCACTGGAGCCCGGCGGACATGACCGCATGGTGCAGACCGTACGCGGTACAGGATATCGTTTTTCAACCCGCTTTTAACGCCTTGCTCATCGGACGCAGAGCAGGGCTTATGATTTCTTAACTGGAGTATCTTACGTGCTGGAACGGCTGTCGTGGAAAAGGCTGGTGCTGGAGCTGCTACTTTGCTGCCTCCCGGCTTTCATCCTGGGTGCATTTTTTGGTTACCTGCCTTGGTTTTTGCTGGCATCGGTAACAGGACTGCTTATCTGGCATTTTTGGAATTTGTTGCGCCTTTCATGGTGGCTGTGGGTGGATCGCAGTATGACCCCGCCTCCGGGGCGTGGTAGCTGGGAACCGCTGCTATACGGCTTACACCAGATGCAGCTGCGTAATAAAAAACGTCGCCGCGAACTGGGCAATCTGATTAAACGCTTTCGTAGCGGCGCGGAGTCGCTGCCTGATGCGGTGGTGCTGACCACGGAAGAGGGCGGTATTTTCTGGTGTAATGGTCTGGCGCAACAAATTCTTGGTTTGCGCTGGCCGGAAGATAACGGGCAGAACATCCTTAATCTGCTTCGTTATCCGGAGTTTACGCAATATCTGAAAACGCGTGATTTTTCTCGCCCGCTCAATCTGGTGCTCAATACCGGGCGGCATCTGGAAATTCGCGTCATGCCTTATACCCACAAACAGTTGCTGATGGTGGCGCGTGATGTCACGCAAATGCATCAACTGGAAGGGGCGCGGCGTAACTTTTTTGCCAACGTGAGCCATGAGTTGCGTACGCCATTGACAGTGTTACAGGGTTACCTGGAGATGATGGATGAGCAACCACTGCAAGGTGCGGTACGTGAAAAAGCGTTGCACACCATGCGCGAGCAGACCCAGCGGATGGAAGGGCTGGTGAAGCAGTTACTGACGCTGTCAAAAATAGAAGCCGCGCCAACGCAGTTGCTTAATGAAAAGGTTGATGTGCCGATGATGCTGCGGGTCGTTGAGCGTGAGGCCCAGACTCTGAGCCAGCAGAAACAGACATTTACCTTTGAAATAGATAACGACCTCAAGGTGTCTGGCAACGAAGACCAACTTCGCAGCGCGATTTCGAACCTGGTTTATAACGCCGTGAATCATACGCCGGAAGGTACGCATATCACCGTACGCTGGCAGCGAGTGCCGCACGGTGCCGAATTTAGCGTTGAAGATAATGGACCGGGCATCGCACCGGAGCATATTCCGCGCCTGACCGAGCGTTTTTATCGCGTTGATAAAGCACGTTCCCGACAAACTGGCGGTAGCGGATTAGGGTTAGCGATCGTGAAACATGCGGTGAATCATCACGAAAGTCGCCTGCATATTGAGAGTGCGGTGGGAAAAGGTACGCGTTTCAGTTTTGTTATCCCGGAACGTTTAATTGCCAAAAACAGCGAATAATCCGCCTTTGTCATCTTTTATTGCCATAAGCCAGCTGATGCTGGCTTATTTTCTTTGCAGTCAAAATACGGGCGTTAGATTTTACAACGGTTGGTGATTTTTTGTTCGCATGATTAGCCATGTCTTTTTCACGGAAATAGTGTTTTATACTGGTTGGTGATTTCTTATCGCTATATACCTCTGGTTTTTAGATCCCTTCTTGCTTTAAAACGTTATAAGCGTTTAAATTGCGCTTCAGGTGCTGTCATACTGACTGCATTCACGCGGTAAATCGAAAAACTATTCTTCGCCGCGCCTGGTTGGGAGTATTTCCCGCTAAAATTGTTTAAATATACCGCTGTATCATCCCCAGGGATTGGCACAAAAATTTAACGTTACAACACCACATCCACAGGCAGTATGATTTATGACCCATCAATTAAGATCGCGCGATATCATCGCTCTGGGCTTTATGACATTTGCGTTGTTCGTCGGCGCAGGTAACATCATTTTCCCTCCAATGGTCGGCTTGCAGGCAGGCGAACACGTCTGGACTGCGGCATTCGGCTTCCTCATTACTGCCGTTGGCCTGCCGGTATTAACGGTGGTGGCGCTGGCGAAAGTTGGCGGCGGTGTTGACAGCCTCAGCACGCCAATTGGTAAAGTCGCTGGCGTACTGCTGGCAACGGTTTGCTACCTGGCTGTAGGGCCGTTGTTCGCCACGCCGCGTACAGCCACCGTCTCCTTTGAAGTGGGCATTGCGCCCCTGACGGGTGACTCCGCGCTGCCGCTGTTTATCTACAGCCTGGTCTATTTCGCTATCGTTATTCTGGTTTCGCTCTATCCGGGCAAACTGCTGGATACCGTCGGTAACTTCCTGGCACCGCTGAAAATTATCGCGCTGGTCATCCTGTCTGTTGCGGCAATTGTCTGGCCAGCGGGCTCTATCAGCACGGCGACTGAGGCTTATCAAAACGCCGCGTTTTCTAACGGCTTCGTTAATGGCTATCTGACCATGGATACGCTGGGCGCGATGGTGTTTGGTATCGTTATTGTTAATGCGGCGCGTTCTCGCGGCGTTACCGAAGCGCGTCTGCTGACCCGTTATACTGTCTGGGCTGGCCTGATGGCGGGTGTCGGTCTGACTCTGCTGTACCTGGCGCTGTTCCGTCTGGGTTCAGACAGCGCGTCGCTGGTCGATCAGTCTGCAAACGGTGCGGCTATTCTGCATGCCTACGTTCAGCACACCTTTGGCGGCGGCGGTAGCTTCCTGCTGGCGGCGTTAATCTTTATCGCCTGCCTGGTCACGGCGGTTGGCCTGACCTGTGCTTGTGCAGAATTCTTTGCTCAGTACGTACCGCTCTCCTATCGTACGCTGGTGTTTATCCTCGGCGGCTTCTCGATGGTGGTGTCTAACCTCGGCTTGAGCCAGCTGATTCAGATCTCCGTACCGGTGCTGACCGCTATTTATCCGCCGTGTATCGCACTGGTTGTATTAAGTTTTACACGCTCATGGTGGCATAATTCGTCCCGCGTGATTGCTCCGCCGATGTTTATCAGCCTGCTTTTTGGTATTCTCGACGGGATCAAAGCATCTGCATTCAGCGATATCTTACCGTCCTGGGCGCAGCGTTTACCGCTGGCCGAACAAGGTCTTGCGTGGTTAATGCCAACAGTGGTGATGGTGGTTCTGGCCATTATTTGGGATCGCGCGGCAGGTCGTCAGGTGACCTCCAGCGCTCACTAAATCACTGAATATTTGTTTTAACCACGGGGCTGCGATGCCCCGTGGTTTTTTATTGTGTTGATGGGTTAGGAATTGATGGAAAGTAAGAACAAGCTAAAGCGTGGGCTAAGTACCCGACACATACGCTTTATGGCACTGGGTTCAGCAATTGGCACCGGGTTGTTTTACGGTTCGGCAGACGCCATCAAAATGGCCGGTCCGAGCGTGTTGTTGGCCTATATTATCGGTGGTATCGCGGCGTATATCATTATGCGTGCGCTGGGGGAAATGTCGGTACATAACCCGGCAGCCAGCTCTTTCTCGCGCTATGCGCAGGAAAACCTCGGTCCACTGGCAGGTTATATCACTGGCTGGACCTACTGCTTTGAAATCCTTATTGTCGCCATCGCCGATGTGACCGCTTTCGGTATCTATATGGGCGTCTGGTTCCCGACGGTGCCGCACTGGATTTGGGTACTGAGCGTGGTGCTGATCATTTGCGCCGTAAACCTGATGAGCGTGAAAGTATTTGGTGAGCTTGAGTTCTGGTTTTCGTTCTTTAAAGTCGCCACCATCATTATCATGATTGTCGCCGGTTTCGGCATCATCATCTGGGGGATTGGCAACGGCGGGCAACCGACCGGTATCCATAATCTTTGGAGCAACGGCGGCTTCTTCAGCAACGGCTGGCTTGGCATGGTGATGTCGCTGCAAATGGTAATGTTTGCTTACGGCGGGATCGAAATTATCGGTATTACCGCCGGGGAAGCGAAAGATCCGGAAAAATCGATTCCGCGTGCGATTAACTCCGTGCCGATGCGTATTCTGGTGTTCTACGTCGGTACGCTGTTCGTCATTATGTCTATCTATCCGTGGAATCAGGTTGGCACTGCCGGTAGCCCGTTCGTGCTGACGTTCCAGCATATGGGCATTACCTTTGCCGCCAGCATTCTTAACTTTGTTGTGCTGACCGCTTCGCTGTCAGCAATTAACAGTGACGTATTTGGCGTAGGTCGTATGCTTCACGGCATGGCAGAGCAGGGTAGCGCGCCGAAAATTTTCAGCAAAACCTCGCGTCGCGGTATTCCGTGGGTCACGGTGCTGGTGATGACTACCGCGCTATTGTTTGCGGTATATCTGAACTACATCATGCCGGAAAATGTCTTCCTGGTGATCGCTTCGCTGGCAACCTTCGCCACGGTGTGGGTATGGATTATGATCCTGCTGTCGCAAATTGCTTTCCGTCGCCGTTTGCCGCCAGAAGAAGTGAAGGCACTGAAATTTAAAGTACCAGGTGGGGTAGCAACGACCATCGGCGGTTTGATTTTCCTGCTCTTTATTATCGGATTGATTGGTTATCATCCGGACACACGTATCTCGCTGTACGTTGGTTTCGCGTGGATTGTTCTGCTGTTGATTGGCTGGATGTTTAAACGCCGCCACGATCGTCAGCTGGCTGAAAATCACTAATCACTGCGTTCTGTAAGCCGGATCAAGGCAAGCCCTGATCCGGCTATTCCGAAAGTTATCCGCCCCCGTCCTCCTCCCCCAAATATCCTTCAGATGATGAGTGATCCTGCATTAGGCTATGGCAAGGTGATCAGATTTTCATCACAGGGGAATTATGATGTTAAATGCATGGCACCTGCCGGTGCCCCCATTTGTTAAACAAAGCAAAGATCAACTACTCATTACACTGTGGCTGACAGGCGAAGACCCACCTCAGCGGATTATGCTACGTACAGAAAACGATAACGAAGAAACGTCAGTACCGATGCATAAGCAGCGCAGTCAGCCCCAGCCTGGTGTCACGGCATGGCGGGCGGCCATCGATATTTCCATTGGGCAACCCCGGCGGCGCTATAGCTTCAAATTATTGTGGCACGATCGCCAGCGTTGGTTTACACCGCAGGGCTTCAGCCGAATGCCGCCAGCACGACTGGAGCAGTTTGCCGTCGATGTCCCGGATATCGGCCCACAATGGGCTGCGGATCAGATTTTTTATCAGATCTTTCCTGATCGTTTCGCCCGTAGTCTTCCTCGCGAAGCTGAACAGGATCATATCTATTACCATCACGCAGCCGGACAAGAGATCATCTTGCGTGACTGGGATGAGCCGGTCACGGCGCAGGCGGGCGGATCAACGTTCTATGGCGGTGATCTGGATGGTATCAGCGAAAAACTGCCGTATCTGAAAAAACTTGGCGTGACGGCGTTGTATCTTAATCCGGTGTTTAAAGCTCCCAGCGTACACAAATACGATACCGAGGATTATCGCCATGTCGATCCGCAGTTTGGCGGCGATGGGGCGTTGCTGCGTTTACGAAACAATACACAGCAGATGGGAATGCGGCTAGTGCTGGACGGCGTGTTTAACCACAGTGGCGATTCCCATGCCTGGTTTGACCGACATAATCGTGGGACAGGTGGCGCTTGTCACAACCCCGAATCGCCCTGGCGTGACTGGTACTCATTTAGCGATGATGGCACGGCGCTCGACTGGCTGGGCTATGCCAGCCTGCCGAAGCTGGATTATCAATCGGAAAGTCTGGTGAATGAAATTTATCGCGGGGAAGACAGCATTGTCCGCCATTGGCTGAAAGCACCATGGAATATGGACGGCTGGCGGCTGGATGTGGTGCATATGCTGGGAGAAGCGGGTGGGGCGCGCAATAATTTACAGCACGTCGCTGGGATCACCGAAGCCGCGAAAGAAACCCAACCGGAAGCGTATATAGTCGGCGAACATTTTGGCGATGCACGGCAATGGTTACAGGCCGATGTGGAAGATGCCGCCATGAACTATCGCGGCTTCACATTCCCGTTGTGGGGATTTCTTGCCAACACCGATATCTCTTATGATCCGCAGCAAATTGACGCCCAAACCTGTATGGCCTGGATGGATAATTACCGCGCAGGGCTTTCTCATCAACAGCAATTGCGCATGTTTAATCAGCTCGACAGCCACGATACTGCGCGATTTAAAACGCTGCTCGGTCGGGATGTCGCGCGTCTGCCGCTGGCGGTGGTCTGGCTTCTTACCTGGCCTGGCATACCGTGTATTTATTACGGTGATGAAGTGGGGATGGATGGCAAAAACGATCCGTTTTGCCGTAAACCGTTCCCCTGGCAGGTGGATAAACAGGATACGGCATTATTCGCGCTGTACCAGCGAATGATTGCGCTACGTAAGAAAAGCCATGCGCTGCGTCGTGGTGGCTGCCAGGTGGTATATGCGGAAGATCACGTAGTGGTATTTGTCCGCGTGCTGAATCAGCAGCGTGTGCTGGTGGCTATCAACCGTGGCGAAGCCTGTGAAGTGGTGCTACCCGCGTCGCCGTTACTCAATGTCGCGCAATGGCAACGCAAGGAGGGGCATGGGCAACTGACGGACGGGATTCTGGCTTTGTCTGCCATTTCGGCTACGGTGTGGATGAATTAACCTCTTATAACGCCTTGCGTGACGCCTGCGCCATCATCCGCGGATAAAACTGCCAGAAGCGGGTTTCCAGGGCGTCGTAATGGGTGTCTAAATCGTACCAGGAGTCACGCAGGGCATCCAGACGTGGGCGACGGCTTGCCATGCCGTTTAACACGTTCTGGATGAAATCCATATCGCGATAGCGAACCAGCCATTGCTCAGACCATAAGTAGTTGTTCAGATTGATAAAGCGTGGCGGTGAGTCTGGAAGAATAGTCATCACTTGCTCACGGGCATAACAGGTAAATTCCTGTAGCGGAAAGTCCGGTGATAGCTGCGACCAGTGGCGTGAAAGAAAGTGATCCCACATGACATCCAGCGTAATAGGCGCAACGCGGCGGGTTTCACGACGAAACCACTCCCTTGCTTCGCGGACTTCCGGCAGATTATCGGTCAGTACGTCGATACGGCGATGCATATGAATGCCAGCCACGACGTCGGGCGGAAAATTTTCTTCAGGATTTCCGCGTACGAAATCAGCCAGTAAATTACCGGAAAGCGAACTTTCCGCGAGATGGGCTAGATGCAGGTGAGCTAAAAAATTCATCGATTATATTCTATCCAAAGGGGGGTAAAGGTTGCAGGGAGAGCGCCCCGGCACTAGACTACCCGCCTCTTATTTTAGTCTGAGTCAGTGTCATGCGCGTTACCGATTTCTCCTTTGAATTACCCGAATCCCTGATTGCCCACTATCCAATGCCTGAACGCAGTAGCTGTCGTTTACTGTCGCTGGACGGGCCGACGGGCGCGCTGACGCACGGTACTTTCACCGATTTACTCGATAAGCTCAACCCCGGCGATCTTCTGGTTTTTAATAATACCCGCGTGATCCCGGCGCGCCTGTTTGGGCGTAAAGCCAGCGGCGGCAAGATTGAAGTGCTGGTTGAGCGTATGCTCGACGACAAACGCATTCTTGCGCATATTCGCGCCTCGAAAGCGCCAAAACCGGGCGCAGAGCTGCTGCTGGGCGATGACGAAAGTATCAACGCAACAATGACCGCTCGCCACGGCGCACTGTTTGAAGTCGAATTTAATGATGAGCGTTCAGTATTGGATATCCTCAACAGCATCGGCCACATGCCGCTGCCGCCGTACATCGACCGTCCGGACGAAGATGCAGACCGCGAACTTTATCAAACAGTTTATAGTGAAAAACCGGGCGCGGTAGCGGCCCCGACTGCCGGGCTGCATTTTGACGAACCTTTGCTGGAAAAATTGCGCGCCAAAGGCGTGGAGATGGCGTTCGTAACTCTGCACGTTGGTGCGGGTACTTTCCAGCCGGTGCGCGTCGACACCATTGAAGATCACATCATGCACTCAGAATACGCTGAAGTGCCGCAGGATGTGGTAGACGCGGTACTGGCAGCAAAAGCGCGCGGCAATCGGGTGATTGCGGTTGGCACCACCTCGGTACGTTCGCTGGAAAGCGCGGCCCAGGCGGCGAAAAACGATCTCATTGAACCGTTCTTTGACGATACCCAAATCTTTATCTATCCGGGCTTCCAGTACAAAGTGGTCGATGCGCTGGTGACGAACTTCCACCTTCCTGAATCGACGCTGATTATGCTGGTTTCGGCCTTTGCCGGCTATCAACACACTATGAACGCCTATAAAGCGGCGGTAGAAGAGAAATATCGCTTTTTTAGTTACGGTGATGCGATGTTTATCACGTACAATCCGCAGGCAATTAATGAGCGCGTCGGGGAGTAATTCCGCGGCGCTGGTTTAAACGTTGGACTGTTTTTCTGACGTAGTGGAGAAAAAATGAAATTTGAACTGGACACCACCGACGGTCGCGCACGCCGTGGCCGCCTGGTCTTTGATCGTGGCGTAGTGGAAACGCCTTGTTTTATGCCTGTTGGCACCTACGGCACCGTAAAAGGGATGACGCCGGAAGAAGTTGAAGCCACTGGCGCACAAATTATTCTCGGTAACACTTTCCACCTGTGGCTGCGCCCGGGTCAGGAAATCATGAAACTGCATGGCGATCTGCACGATTTTATGCAGTGGAAAGGCCCTATCCTTACTGACTCCGGCGGCTTCCAGGTCTTCAGCCTTGGCGATATTCGTAAAATCACCGAACAGGGCGTTCACTTCCGTAACCCGATCAACGGCGACCCGATTTTCCTCGATCCGGAAAAGTCGATGGAGATTCAGTACGATCTTGGTTCAGATATCGTCATGATCTTTGATGAGTGTACGCCGTATCCTGCTGACTGGGATTACGCAAAACGCTCGATGGAGATGTCTCTGCGTTGGGCGAAGCGTAGCCGTGAGCGTTTTGATAGTCTCGGAAACAAAAATGCGCTGTTTGGTATCATTCAGGGCAGCGTTTACGAAGATTTACGTGATATTTCTGTTAAAGGTCTGGTAGATATCGGTTTTGATGGCTACGCTGTCGGCGGTCTGGCTGTGGGTGAGCCGAAAGCAGATATGCACCGCATTCTGGAGCATGTGTGTCCGCAAATTCCGGCAGACAAACCGCGTTACCTGATGGGCGTTGGTAAACCGGAAGATCTGGTTGAAGGCGTACGTCGCGGTATCGATATGTTTGACTGCGTAATGCCAACCCGCAACGCCCGAAATGGTCATTTGTTCGTGACCGATGGCGTGGTGAAAATCCGCAATGCGAAGTATAAGAGCGATACTGGCCCGCTCGATCCTGAGTGTGATTGCTACACCTGTCGCAATTATTCACGCGCTTACTTGCATCATCTCGACCGTTGCAACGAAATATTAGGCGCGCGACTCAACACCATTCATAACCTTCGTTACTACCAGCGTTTGATGGCGGGTTTACGCAAGGCTATTGAAGAGGGTAAATTAGAGAGCTTCGTAACTGATTTTTACCAGCGTCAGGGGCGAGAAGTACCACCTTTGAACGTTGATTAATATTAATAATGAGGGAAATTTAATGAGCTTTTTTATTTCTGATGCGGTAGCGGCAACGGGTGCACCGGCGCAAGGTAGCCCGATGTCTTTGATTTTGATGCTGGTGGTATTCGGTCTGATTTTCTATTTCATGATCCTGCGTCCACAGCAGAAGCGCACCAAAGAACACAAAAAGCTGATGGACTCCATTGCCAAAGGTGATGAAGTTCTGACGAACGGTGGCTTGGTCGGTCGCGTAACCAAAGTAGCGGAAAACGGCTACATTGCTATCGCGCTGAATGACACCACTGAAGTAGTTATTAAACGTGACTTCGTAGCTGCCGTTCTGCCGAAAGGCACCATGAAGGCGCTGTAATTAAAATTTTTCCCTAAGGGAATTGCCGTGTTAAACCGTTATCCTTTGTGGAAGTATGTCATGCTGATCGTGGTGATTGTCATCGGTCTGCTGTATGCACTTCCCAACCTGTTTGGTGAGGATCCGGCTGTTCAGATCACTGGCGCGCGCGGAGTCGCCGCCAGTGAGCAAACGCTGATCCAGGTCCAGAAAACGTTACAAGAAGAAAAAATAACTGCTAAGTCTGTGGCACTGGAAGAGGGCGCTATTCTTGCGCGCTTCGACTCCACTGACACCCAACTGCGCGCTCGTGAAGCATTAATGGGCGTTATGGGTGACAAATACGTCGTGGCGCTTAACCTTGCCCCGGCAACGCCGCGCTGGCTGGCAGCTATTCACGCTGAGCCGATGAAGCTCGGCCTTGACCTGCGTGGCGGCGTTCACTTCCTGATGGAAGTGGATATGGACACCGCGCTTGGCAAACTCCAGGAACAAAACATCGATAGCCTGCGCAGCGACCTGCGCGAAAAGGGCATCCCGTATACCATCGTTCGTAAAGAAAACAACTACGGCCTGAGCATCACTTTCCGCGATGCTAAAGCTCGTGATGAAGCCATTGCGTATCTGAGCAAGCGTCATCCGGACCTGGTGATTAGTAGCCAGGGCAGCAACCAGCTGCGTGCGGTAATGAGCGATGCTCGCCTGAGTGAAGCGCGTGAATATGCGGTGCAACAGAACATCAACATCCTGCGTAACCGTGTAAACCAGCTTGGCGTGGCGGAGCCGGTGGTTCAGCGTCAGGGTGCTGACCGTATCGTTGTTGAGCTGCCTGGTATCCAGGACACCGCACGAGCGAAAGAGATTCTGGGTGCAACGGCAACGTTGGAATTCCGTCTGGTAAACACCAACGTTGACCAGGCCGCTGCTGCGTCTGGACGCGTACCGGGCGACTCTGAAGTGAAACAGACCCGCGAAGATCAGCCTGTTGTGCTGTACAAACGCGTAATTCTGACCGGTGACCATATCACCGACTCCACTTCCAGCCAGGACGAATACAACCAGCCGCAGGTTAACATCTCGCTCGATAGCGCTGGTGGCAACATCATGTCTAACTTCACCAAGGACAACATCGGCAAACCGATGGCGACCCTGTTTGTGGAGTACAAAGACAGCGGCAAGAAAGATGCTAACGGTCGTGCGGTTCTGGTGAAACAGGAAGAGGTGATTAACATCGCTAACATCCAGTCTCGTCTGGGTAACAGCTTCCGTATCACCGGTATTAACAACCCGAACGAAGCCCGTCAGCTTTCACTTTTGCTGCGTGCCGGTGCGTTGATCGCGCCAATTCAGATTGTTGAAGAACGTACCATTGGCCCGACTCTGGGTATGCAGAACATTGAACAGGGGCTGGAGGCTTGCCTTGCCGGTCTGCTGGTTTCTATTCTGTTTATGATCATCTTCTATAAGAAGTTTGGTCTGATTGCGACCAGTGCTCTGATTGCCAACTTGATCTTGATCGTCGGCATTATGTCGCTGTTGCCAGGCGCAACGCTGAGTATGCCGGGTATCGCGGGTATCGTCTTAACCCTTGCGGTGGCGGTCGATGCGAACGTACTGATCAACGAACGTATTAAAGAAGAGTTAAGCAACGGGCGTACTGTTCAGCAGGCAATTGATGAAGGTTATCGTGGCGCGTTCAGTTCCATCTTCGATGCGAACATCACCACGCTGATTAAAGTCATCATCCTGTACGCAGTGGGTACCGGGGCAATTAAAGGGTTCGCGATTACTACCGGTATCGGTGTGGCGACGTCGATGTTTACCGCGATTGTCGGTACGCGTGCCATCGTAAACCTGCTATATGGCGGCAAGCGCGTCAAGAAGCTGTCAATCTGAGGAGTGCGATGTGGCACAGGAATATACTGTTGAACAACTAAACCACGGCCGTAAAGTCTATGACTTTATGCGCTGGGACTACTGGGCTTTCGGCATCTCTGGTCTGCTGTTAATCGCCGCTATCGTTATTATGGGCGTGCGCGGCTTTAACTGGGGGCTGGATTTCACCGGTGGTACGGTTATCGAAATTACGCTCGAAAAACCGGCTGAAATCGATGTGATGCGTGATGCATTGCAGAAAGCGGGCTTTGAAGAGCCGATGCTGCAAAACTTTGGTAGCAGCCACGACATCATGGTCCGTATGCCGCCTGCTGAAGGCGAAACCGGCGGTCAGGTGCTGGGCAGCCAGGTTCTGAAGGTGATTAACGAATCCACCAATCAGAATGCGGCAGTGAAGCGTATTGAGTTCGTCGGTCCGAGCGTGGGGGCAGACCTTGCGCAAACCGGTGCGATGGCGCTGATGGCAGCGCTGCTGTCTATCCTCGTGTACGTTGGTTTCCGCTTTGAGTGGCGACTGGCGGCAGGGGTTGTTATTGCGCTGGCGCACGACGTTATCATTACGCTGGGTATTTTGTCGTTATTCCATATCGAGATTGACCTGACCATTGTGGCATCGTTGATGTCGGTTATCGGTTACTCGCTTAACGACAGTATCGTGGTATCGGACCGTATTCGTGAAAACTTCCGCAAGATCCGTCGCGGTACGCCTTACGAAATCTTTAACGTGTCCTTGACCCAGACGCTGCACCGTACCTTGATCACATCCGGTACTACCTTGATGGTTATCCTGATGCTGTACCTCTTCGGTGGTCCGGTACTGGAAGGCTTCTCGCTGACCATGCTTATCGGTGTTTCCATCGGTACTGCATCTTCCATCTACGTAGCATCGGCGCTGGCTCTGAAACTGGGTATGAAGCGCGAACACATGCTGCAGCAGAAAGTGGAAAAAGAAGGGGCGGATCAGCCGTCAATTCTGCCTTAATCAAGTTTCAGCTGATGTTGAAAATCCCGGTCAGAAGATCGGGATTTTTTTTGATGTAAGGTGATTGCGAAAACCCTCGCATCTTGGGAAACTGCGCCTAACCCTACATTTCATCCAGGTAACTTCTCATGGCTATCATCCCAAAAAATTATGCGCGGTTAGAAAGCGGCTATCGCGAAAAAGCATTAAAAATCTATCCGTGGGTGTGTGGACGCTGCTCCCGCGAGTTTGTCTACTCCAATCTGCGTGAACTTACCGTTCACCATATCGATCACGACCATACTAATAACCCGGAAGATGGCAGTAACTGGGAATTGTTGTGTCTCTATTGCCACGATCATGAGCATTCGAAATATACCGAAGCGGATCAGTATGGTACGACCGTTATCGCAGGGGAAGATGCGCAGAAAGATGTCGGTGAAGCGAAGTACAACCCATTCGCTGATTTAAAAGCGATGATGAATAAGAAGAAGTGATAAAAAAATGACGGATACAAAATCCGTTATTTGAGCTTTATGACAAACGCAAAATTGCCTGATGCGCTACGCTTATCAGGCCTACGTAATCTCAGCAATGTATTGAATTTACGTGTTTTTGTAGGCCGGATAAGGCGTTTACGCCGCATCCGGCATGAACAAAGCGCACGTTGTTAACAATCTGAAATGCCGGATACAAGATCCGGCATTTCATTCATCAGAAGTTGTAACCTACTACCAGGTAGCCACCCCAGCCGGTAGAGCGAACGTTGAAGTTGCCGTTGCCGAAGTTCAGTTCTGCATCGTCGTTCCACTGACCACCGTCGTGCCAGTAACGAGCTACGACAGAGTAGTGCCAGTGATCGTAGTTCAGAGCCAGAATATGGCTGGAAGCGATGGAGTTATTGGTACGGGTCTTAATACCGTTGATTGCGTTACCGCTGTCATCCCCTAAATCGGAACCCCAGTCGAAGTTGGTGAAGCCGATGTAGCTCAGCTGACCACCCCACAGATCGGTAATCGGCACAAAGTATTTAATTTTGAAACGGTAACCGTCCCACTCGTTTTCGTTCGCTGCGCCATAGTTCTGCCACTGGTATTTTGCATACACGTTCATGGACAGGCTCATCGGCAGGCCAGTATCGATATCGGTACCCAGACCCATGTACCAGGTGCTCTGGCGACCATCTTTATTACGACCCATGTCGTAAATGTAGTTGTTCGCGAAGTACCACTCTTTGAACGGACCAAAGCTAAGGTCAGTATTGGTCAGCTTGTCGATGGAGAAACGTGGTTCGATTTCCATAAACAGCGGGGAACCGTGGTTCCAGATACCTTTTGCATCGGAGTTACCGCCGAAGAATACCGGCGCATCCGCATACCCATAGAAGTCGAACCAGTCTTTTTTAGCGAATGCTTCGTACTCAAGGTAGGTATCGTTGCGGATCTGCGGTCCGAAACGGGTGTGATAGCTTCCGACAACGTTAACGCTCTGGTGCCACCAGTCGGAAAGATACTGCGGTTTGTCGTTTTCAGCTGCGTTGACAGTAAAAGACGAAGAGAGCGCCAGTACCGCACCGGCTGCCAGTAATGTTTTTTTCATATGTATGCCACTGTTTGAAAATCCCTTGCGGGAGTGAAAAAGGCGCAAATTGCGTTTCTAAATATTTCGTATACAGAGGAGCCTATTATAAAAATCATTGCTCACAAAAATATGTTTCGTTTCACAGTTCTATCATTTACGTAATCGATTGCGTTCACGTTTACACACATTCGGGCGGGGATTGTACTGACTTTCACCCTTGTTGCAAACTTTTACTATCAATCTGGGTGATGTAAGCAGAGTAACAAAATGACGGGGAAAGATGTTGCGGGACGCACAAAACGCCCCGCGATACGTTTACTGCATAACAGGTTGAATGTCGTGGATACGTACAAAGCCTAACTGATCCACAGAAATACCCTTTAACTGTAACGGAATATCAACATCGCTGGGGGCGAGGACGCTGGCAGGGGCGTTAATCAATTGATTCTGCACATTGATTTCCTGAAAGTTGTCTATTGTTCCCTGAATTTGTCCATATTCAACAGTTCCGCTGAATGCGGGCAAGGGATCATTCGACTCGCCCTGAATACGTAGCGTCAGGGTGGTGCCATCTGTATCAGGCGTAATATTCACCAGCGACATACGTAAAGTACCGATCTGGCTTTCCAGTCTTGCTGGTGTTTTCGCTCCAGGCAGAAGGTAAACCCCACTGCTGGATTTTGCATTCAGCCTGTTTTGCTGAGTGATTTTGACCGTTTCTTTATTGAGTTGCGTCATCTCCTGGTTCAGTGTGCTGACGCTGTGTTTCATCTGTCGCACTTCGCTTTGCTGCACACAGGCGCTAAGGCTGAACAGGCTTCCCAGCAGGAGCAGTCGAAAAACGTTAGTATTCATAGGTCGTCCCTTTCTCGTCGCAATTAGCCTAATGGTAGAGGGTAAAAGCAGCGAAAGCATCGATCCTTTATCTCAAAAGCGTTGCGCCTTTGTTGTATCGTCAGTTCAGGGTAAAATAGATTTCTGTTAACCACCTGGTCAGGACGCCGTATGCATTGCCCATTCTGTTTCGCCGTGGACACTAAGGTAATTGACTCTCGTCTCGTAGGCGAGGGCTCATCCGTACGCCGCCGTCGGCAGTGTCTGGTGTGTAATGAACGTTTCACCACCTTTGAAGTGGCGGAGCTGGTTATGCCACGTGTTGTAAAAAGCAATGACGTGCGTGAACCGTTTAATGAAGAGAAATTACGTAGCGGAATGCTGCGGGCGCTGGAAAAACGTCCGGTGAGTTCCGATGACGTCGAAATGGCAATCAATCATATAAAATCGCAGCTGCGCGCCACCGGTGAGCGCGAAGTGCCGAGCAAGATGATTGGCAATCTGGTGATGGAGCAATTGAAAAAGCTCGATAAAGTCGCCTATATCCGTTTTGCCTCTGTCTACCGCAGTTTCGAAGATATCAAAGAATTTGGCGAAGAGATCGCGCGCCTGGAGGACTAAGCCGTGCAGGACGAGTATTACATGGCGCGGGCGCTAAAGCTGGCGCAACGAGGACGTTTTACCACGCATCCCAACCCGAATGTCGGGTGCGTCATTGTCAAAGATGGCGAAATTGTCGGTGAAGGTTACCATCAACGAGCGGGTGAACCGCATGCCGAGGTACACGCGTTGCGCATGGCCGGCGAAAAAGCCAAAGGCGCAACGGCGTATGTCACACTCGAACCCTGTAGCCATCATGGTCGTACGCCGCCATGTTGCGATGCGTTGATTGCTGCGGGTGTCACGCGCGTGGTTGCCGCGATGCAGGATCCTAACCCGCAGGTCGCTGGGCGTGGACTTTATCGTTTGCAACAGGCTGGCATTGACGTCAGCCACGGCCTGATGATGAGTGAAGCCGAGCAATTGAATAAAGGCTTTCTCAAGCGCATGCGCACCGGCTTTCCTTATATCCAGTTAAAACTTGGCGCGTCGCTTGATGGTCGCACGGCGATGGCGAGCGGTGAGAGCCAGTGGATCACGTCTCCTCAGGCGCGACGCGATGTACAACGTCTGCGTGCGCAAAGTCATGCCATTTTAACCAGCAGCGCAACAGTCATGGCGGACGATCCAGCCTTAACGGTGCGTTGGTCTGAACTGGATGAACAAACTCAGGCGCTCTATCCGCAACAAAATCTCCGCCAGCCAGTACGTATTGTGATTGATAGCCAAAATCGCGTGACGCCGGAACACCGTATTGTGCAGCAGTCTGGCGAAACCTGGTTCGCGCGTACGCAGGAAGATTCTCGCGAGTGGCCGGAAACGGTGCGAACCTTGCTGATTCCAGAGCATAAAGGTCATCTGGATCTGGTTGTATTGATGATGCAACTGGGTAAACAGCAGATTAATAGCATCTGGGTGGAAGCTGGGCCAACGCTCGCTGGCGCATTGCTACAGGCTGGTTTAGTTGATGAGCTGATTGTCTATATCGCACCTAAACTATTAGGCAACGACGCCCGTGGATTATGCACGCTGCCAGGACTTGAGAAATTAGCCGACGCCCCCCAATTTAAATTCAAAGAGATACGTCATGTAGGCCCGGATGTTTGCCTGCATTTAGTGGGTGCATGATCTCCCGGCTCGAAAGGGAAGCAGCGCACGAAATATTATGCTAAAATCCGCCCCCCTGCGGGGCCATACTCGAACCCGAAGGAAGAAAATGAACATTATTGAAGCTAACGTTGCTACCCCGGACGCTCGCGTCGCCATCACCATCGCGCGTTTCAACAACTTTATCAATGACAGCCTGCTGGAAGGTGCAATTGACGCACTGAAACGTATCGGTCAGGTAAAAGATGAAAACATTACCGTTGTTTGGGTGCCTGGTGCCTATGAGCTGCCGCTGGCGGCGGGTGCACTGGCTAAAACCGGTAAATATGACGCGGTGATTGCGCTGGGTACGGTTATTCGTGGTGGCACTGCCCACTTTGAATATGTCGCTGGTGGTGCAAGCAACGGCCTGGCGCATGTTGCCCAGGACAGCGAAATTCCGGTTGCTTTTGGTGTTCTGACCACTGAAAGCATTGAACAAGCGATCGAACGTGCTGGCACCAAAGCTGGCAACAAAGGTGCAGAAGCTGCACTGACCGCGCTTGAAATGATTAATGTATTGAAAGCCATCAAGGCCTGAAATTAGTAAGGGGAAATCCGTGAAACCTGCTGCTCGTCGCCGCGCTCGTGAGTGTGCCGTCCAGGCGCTCTACTCCTGGCAGTTGTCCCAGAACGACATCGCTGATGTTGAATACCAGTTCCTGGCTGAACAGGATGTAAAAGATGTTGACGTCCTGTACTTCCGTGAGCTGCTGGCCGGGGTGGCGACTAACACCGCATACCTCGACGGACTGATGAAGCCATACCTGTCCCGCCTGCTGGAAGAACTGGGCCAGGTAGAAAAAGCTGTACTGCGCATTGCGCTGTACGAGCTGTCTAAACGTAGCGATGTGCCATACAAAGTGGCCATTAACGAAGCGATCGAACTGGCAAAATCGTTCGGCGCAGAAGACAGCCATAAGTTCGTCAACGGCGTACTCGATAAAGCAGCACCTGTGATTCGCCCTAACAAAAAGTGATATCCAGGCCGGTAGATTCACGGAAGACCGTTCCGCGATCGCCGGCCTTTTCTTTTTTACCTGCTGAGGCATAACGTATGGCATGTGGCGAGTTCTCCCTGATTGCCCGTTATTTTGACCGTGTAAGAAGTTCTCGTCTTGATGTCGAACTGGGCATTGGCGACGATTGCGCACTTCTCAATATCCCCGAGAAACAGACCCTGGCGATCAGCACTGATACGCTGGTGGCGGGCAACCATTTCCTCCCTGATATCGATCCTGCGGATCTGGCGTATAAAGCACTGGCGGTGAACCTAAGCGATCTGGCAGCGATGGGGGCCGATCCGGCCTGGCTAACGCTGGCATTAACCTTACCGGACGTCGATGAAGCGTGGCTTGAGTCCTTCAGCGACAGTTTGTTTGATCTTCTCAATTATTACGATATGCAACTTATTGGCGGCGATACCACGCGTGGGCCATTATCAATGACGTTGGGTATCCACGGCTTTGTTCCGATGGGACGAGCCTTAACGCGCTCTGGGGCGAAACCGGGTGACTGGATCTATGTGACCGGTACACCGGGCGATAGCGCCGCCGGGCTGGCGATATTGCAAAACCGTTTGCAGGTTGCCGATGCTAAAGATGCGGACTACTTGATCAAACGTCATCTCCGTCCGTCGCCGCGTATTTTACAGGGACAGGCTTTGCGTGATCTGGCAAATTCAGCTATCGATCTCTCTGACGGTCTGATTTCTGATCTCGGGCATATCGTGAAAGCCAGCGACTGCGGCGCACGTATTGACCTGGCATTGCTGCCGTTTTCTGATGCGCTTTCTCGCCATGTTGAGCCGGAACAGGCGCTGCGCTGGGCGCTCTCTGGCGGTGAAGATTACGAGTTGTGTTTCACTGTGCCAGAGCTTAACCGTGGCGCGCTGGATGTGGCTCTCGGACATCTGGGCGTACCGTTTACCTGTATCGGGCAAATGACTGCCGATATCGAAGGGCTTTGTTTTATTCGTGACGGCGAACCTGTCACATTTGACTGGAAAGGATATGACCATTTTGCCACGCCATAAAGATGTCGCGAAAAGTCGCCTTAAGCTGAGTAATCCGTGGCATCTGCTTGCTGTTGGATTTGGTAGTGGATTAAGCCCAATTGTTCCAGGCACGATGGGGTCGCTGGCGGCGATTCCGTTCTGGTATCTGATGACCTTTTTGCCCTGGCAGCTCTATTCACTGGTAGTCATGCTGGGGATCTGTATTGGCGTCTATCTTTGTCATCAGACCGCAAAAGATATGGGCGTGCATGATCACGGCAGCATTGTCTGGGACGAATTTATCGGCATGTGGATCACGCTCATGGCATTGCCGACCAATGACTGGCAGTGGGTCGCCGCCGGGTTTGTGATTTTCCGTATTCTGGATATGTGGAAACCGTGGCCGATCCGCTGGTTTGATCGCAATGTGCATGGCGGCATGGGGATCATGATAGATGATATCGTCGCCGGGGTGATTTCCGCAGGCATCCTGTACTTTATTGGTCATCACTGGCCGCTGGGTATTCTGTCGTAGCTGTGCACCGATGCCTGATGTGACGCTTGTCACGTCTCATCAGGCCTGGATTCCTATTTAAATCCTACGACCGGATGCGGTTTATACGGCGTTTCCAGTTCAGCAATCTGTTCCGGCTTCAAGGTGATATCCACCGCGTTCAGCAATTCATCAAGTTGTTCTTCCCGCGATGTACCGATAATTGGTGCGGCAATGCCAGGTTTGCTCAACAACCATGCCAGCGCGACTTGTGCTCGCGTTGCCCCCAGTTCTTCACTGACGCCTGTTAACCGTTCTGCGATCTGCGCGTCATTTTCATCGCTTTCTTGGTAGAGATTTTTCCCCACTTCATCCGACACCAGCCGCGCGGTGGTTTCTCCCCACGGACGCGTCAGACGTCCCCGCGCCAGCGGACTCCACGGAATCACCGCCACGCCTTCCTGATAACACAGCGGCAGCATCTCTCGTTCTTCTTCGCGATAAATCAGATTGTAGTGATCCTGCATACTGACAAACTGCGCCCAGCCGTGCTGTTTTTGCAGTTCCAGCGCCTGAGCAAACTGCGAGGCGTGCATGGATGACGCGCCGATATAACGCGCTTTCCCGGATTTTACCACATCGTTCAGGGCTTCCAGCGTGTCTTCGATCGGCGTGTTGTAATCCCAGCGATGAATTTGCAGGATATCGACATAATCCATGCCGAGACGTCGCAAGCTGTCGTCAATAGAGCGCAAAATTTGCGCACGGGATAATCCTTCCGGCAAATCACCAACGTGATGGAACACTTTAGTTGCAACGACCACGTCTTCACGACGGGCAAAGTCCCGCAGTGCACGACCGACGATCTCTTCGCTGCTGCCGTCAGAATAACTATTGGCGGTATCAAAGAAATTTATGCCGCCTTCCAGCGCGCGTTTAATGATGGGACGGCTGCTCTCTTCGGGCAGTGTCCATGCGTGATTACCGCGATCCGGCTCACCAAAGGTCATACAGCCGAGGCAAAGTCGGGAAATGCGAAGGTCGGTTTTTCCTAAGGGGTTGTATTGCATGCTGCCACTCCTGCCATACTCGTCATACTTCAAGTTGCATGTGCTGCGGCTGCATTCGTTCACCCCAGTCACTTACTTATGTAAGCTCCTGGGGCTTCACTCGTTTGCCGCCTTCCTGCAACTCGAATTATTTAGAGTCTATGAATAATTTCTTAAGCATAGCAGGAGTGGAGTAGGGATTATGCCAGCCAGGTTTTGATTTTGGCTTCCATACCGGCGGCATCGAGGCCGAGTTCAGCGCGCATTTCTTCCTGCGTTCCTTGTGGAATAAAGAAGTCCGGCAGGCCAATATTCAGCACGGGTACTGGTTTACGATGGGCCATCAGCACTTCGTTCACGCCGCTGCCTGCGCCGCCCATAATGGCGTTTTCTTCAATGGTGATCAGCGCCTCGTGGCTGGCGGCCATTTCCAGAATTAACGCTTCATCAAGCGGCTTCACAAAACGCATATCGACCAGCGTAGCGTTCAGCGATTCTGCGACTTTCGCTGCTTCCGGCATCAGCGTACCAAAGTTGAGGATCGCCAGTTTCTCGCCACGACGCTTCACAATGCCTTTGCCAATTGGCAGTTTTTCCAGTGGCGTCAGTTCAACGCCAACGGCGTTGCCGCGCGGATAGCGCACCGCTGACGGGCCATCGTTATAGTGATAGCCGGTATAGAGCATCTGGCGACATTCGTTTTCATCGCTCGGGGTCATAATGACCATTTCCGGAATGCAGCGCAGGTATGAGAGATCAAAAGCGCCCTGGTGGGTTTGACCGTCAGCACCAACAATGCCCGCGCGGTCGATGGCGAACAGGACCGGGAGCTTTTGAATCGCCACGTCATGCAGCACCTGATCATAGGCACGTTGCAGGAAAGTGGAATAAATTGCCACGATCGGTTTGTAGCCACCAATCGCCAGACCCGCAGCAAAGGTCACTGCGTGTTGCTCGGCGATTGCCACGTCGAAGTAGCGATCCGGGAATTTACGTGAAAACTCGACCATGCCTGAACCTTCGCGCATCGCCGGGGTAATCGCCATCAGCTTGTTGTCTTTTGCTGCGGTTTCGCACAACCAGTCGCCAAAAATTTTTGAATAGCTTGGCAGGCCGCCGCTGCTTTTCGGCAGGCAACCGCTGGAGGGGTCAAATTTAGGCACGGCGTGGAAGGTGATTGGATCTTTTTCTGCCGGTTCGTAACCACGACCTTTTTTGGTCATGATATGCAGGAACTGCGGGCCTTTCAGGTCGCGCATGTTCTTAAGCGTGGTGATAAGCCCCAGCACATCGTGACCGTCAACCGGGCCGATGTAGTTAAAGCCCAGCTCTTCAAACAGCGTGCCTGGTACTACCATGCCTTTAATATGTTCTTCGGTACGTTTGAGCAGCTCTTTAATGGGCGGAACGCCGGAGAATACTTTTTTCCCGCCCTCGCGCAGTGAAGAGTAAAGCTTGCCGGAAAGCAGCTGCGCCAGATGGTTGTTGAGCGCGCCAACATTTTCGGAAATCGACATTTCGTTGTCGTTGAGAATAACCAGCATGTCCGGGCGGATGTCGCCCGCGTGATTCATCGCTTCAAACGCCATGCCAGCAGTAATCGCGCCATCGCCTATAACACAGACGGTGCGGCGATTTTTGCCTTCTTTCTCGGCAGCAACCGCAATACCAATTCCGGCACTGATAGAGGTTGATGAATGCCCGACGCTTAACACGTCATATTCACTTTCGCCGCGCCACGGGAACGGGTGCAGGCCGCCTTTTTGACGGATGGTGCCTATTTTGTCGCGGCGTCCGGTCAAAATTTTATGCGGATAAGCCTGATGCCCCACATCCCAAATCAATTGGTCAAACGGGGTGTTATAGACGTAGTGCAGCGCTACGGTCAGCTCGACCGTGCCCAGCCCGGAGGCGAAGTGCCCGCTGGAACGGCTCACGCTGTCGAGTAAATAGCGGCGCAGTTCGTCGCAGAGTTTCGGTAAACTCTCTTTTGGCAACAGTCGTAACTCCTGGGTGGAGTCGACCAGTGCCAGGGTCGGGTATTTGGCAATATCAAAACTCATCAGGGGCCTATTAATACTTATTGTTTATTTATTACGCTGGATGATGTAGTCCGCTAGCGCTTCCAGTGCCGAGGTATCGAGTGACTGTTCAGCCAGTTGTTTTAGCGACTGGCGGGCATCGTCGATCAGATCCTGGGCTTTCTTCCGGGCTTGCTCAAGACCCAGAAGTGCAGGGTAGGTACTTTTACCAAGTTGCTGGTCGGCACCCTGGCGTTTACCCAACGTTGCAGTATCTCCCACCACATCCAGGATGTCATCCTGAACCTGGAAGGCAAGGCCGATGCTCTCTGCGTACTTGTCGAGAATTGGCAGAGCACGACGTCCTTTATCTCCGGCGCTTAATGCACCAAGACGAACGGCGGCGCGAATTAATGCGCCGGTTTTATGGCGATGAATACGCTCGAGTGCGTCCAGAGGTACGTGTTTGCCTTCCGCATCTAAATCTAATGCCTGACCACCGCACATTCCGCCAATACCGCTGGCGCTCGCCAGTTCAGAAATCATCGAAATTCTGTCGCGATCCGACACTTCCGGCATATCGGCATCACTTAAAATCGAGAACGCCAGCGTTTGTAAAGCGTCGCCAGCGAGAATCGCGTTTGCTTCGCCAAACTTCACATGGCAGGTCGGCAAACCGCGACGCAGATCGTCATCATCCATTGCCGGTAAATCATCATGAATTAATGAATACGCGTGGATACACTCCACGGCGGCAGCGGGTGCGTCCAGCGTGTTTGTGCTAACGCCGAACATATGGCCGGTGGCATAAACCAGGAACGGTCGCAGGCGCTTACCACCTAATAATGCGCCATACTGCATGGTTTCGACCACGGGAGTGTTCTGAAAGGGCAGTGGGGCAATAAAACGGCTCAGCGCCTGGTTGGCCTGCTTAACGCAGGCTTCGAGTTGCTGCGGAAAGTCCATTACTCATTGTCCGGTGTAAAAGGAGTTAAAGAGGCGTCTTCATTGTCAGACAGCAGAATTTGTACGCGCTGTTCGGCTTGTTGTAATTTGGCCTGCCCCTGACGTGCCAGCTGCACGCCACGTTCGAACTCGTTCAGCGCCTCTTCCAGCGGCAGGTCGCCACTTTCCAGACGGGTTACAATCTGTTCCAGCTCGCTCAGCGCCTTTTCAAAGCTGGCGGGCGCCTCATTTTTCTTCGGCATAATGAATGTCTGACTCTCAATATTTTTCGCCCCGTCATGGTAACGGACTCAGGGCAAATAGCAAATAACGCGCAATGGTAAGGTGATGTGCGCAGCAAAGCGATGTTAGTGGTATACTTCCGCGCCTGGATGCAGCCGCAGGTGTGGGCTGCTGTATTTTTCCCTATACAAGTCGCTTAAGACTTGCCAACGAACCATTGCCGCCATGAAGTTTATCATTAAATTGTTCCCGGAAATCACCATCAAAAGCCAATCTGTGCGCTTGCGCTTTATAAAAATCCTTACCGGGAACATTCGTAACGTTTTAAAGCACTATGATGAGACACTCGCTGTCGTCCGCCACTGGGATAACATCGAAGTTCGCGCAAAAGATGAAAGCCAGCGTCTGGCTATTCGCGACGCCCTGACCCGTATTCCGGGTATCCACCATATTCTCGAAGTCGAAGACGTGCCGTTTACCGACATGCACGATATTTTTGAGAAAGCGTTGGTTCAGTATCGCGATCAGCTGGAAGGTAAAACCTTCTGCGTACGCGTGAAGCGCCGTGGTAAACATGAGTTTAGCTCGATTGATGTGGAACGTTACGTCGGCGGCGGTTTAAATCAGCATATTGAATCCGCGCGCGTGAAGCTGACCAATCCGGATGTGACTGTCCATCTGGAAGTTGAAGACGATCGTCTCCTGCTGATTAAAGGTCGTTACGAAGGTATTGGCGGATTCCCAATCGGCACCCAGGAAGATGTGCTGTCGCTTATTTCCGGTGGTTTCGACTCCGGTGTTTCCAGTTATATGTTGATGCGTCGCGGCTGCCGCGTGCATTACTGCTTCTTTAATCTCGGCGGCGCGGCGCATGAAATTGGTGTTCGTCAGGTGGCGCATTATCTGTGGAACCGTTTTGGTAGCTCCCACCGCGTGCGTTTTGTCGCCATTAACTTTGAGCCGGTCGTCGGTGAAATTCTCGAGAAAATCGACGACGGTCAGATGGGCGTAATTCTCAAACGTATGATGGTGCGTGCCGCGTCTAAAGTGGCTGAACGTTACGGCGTACAGGCGCTCGTCACCGGCGAAGCGCTGGGACAGGTGTCCAGCCAGACGCTAACCAACCTGCGCCTGATTGATAACGTCTCCGATACGCTGATCCTGCGTCCGCTGATCTCTTACGACAAAGAGCACATCATCAACCTGGCTCGCCAGATTGGCACCGAAGATTTTGCCCGCACCATGCCGGAATACTGCGGTGTTATCTCCAAAAGCCCGACGGTGAAAGCGGTTAAATCGAAGATTGAAGCGGAAGAAGAGAAGTTCGACTTCAGCATTCTCGATAAAGTGGTTGAGGAAGCGAATAACGTTGATATCCGCGAAATCGCTCAGCAGACCGAGCAGGAAGTGGTGGAAGTGGAAACCGTCAACGGCTTCGGCCCGAACGACGTGATCCTCGATATCCGTTCTGTTGATGAACAAGAAGATAAGCCGCTGAGAGTTGAAGGTATCGACGTGGTTTCTCTGCCGTTCTATAAACTGAGCACCAAATTTGGCGATCTCGACCAGAACAAAACCTGGCTGTTGTGGTGTGAGCGCGGGGTGATGAGCCGCCTGCAGGCGCTCTATCTGCGCGAGCAGGGCTTTAACAATGTGAAGGTGTATCGTCCGTAATTTGTGGTTGTGACGTCGCATCTGGTCAGATGCGACGTTTGCCGCATCTGACACTACTCGTAATAATTATAAATCCCTGCCGCCATCACCAGTTGTGATGCCACTTCATGGGCTTTTTCACGCCCAACCAACAGGTCGATAATTTTCAGACCAAAATCAATAGCCGTACCTGGCCCCTGACTGGTCAGCAATTTTACCCGAGCATCCCAGACGACGCGCTTGTCCTGCCATTGTTCAGCAGGAATTTTGTCTTTCAACGTCGGGAAGCCGGTCATATTGCCAATCGGGAAGATATCATGAGGCACCAGCACGGTGGCTGGTGCGGCGCAAATAGCCGCGACGATACGCCCGGAACGGTGGAACTGTTTCACGGTTTCAACCAGCAGGGTGCTATCACGAAAACACTCCGCGCCTTTAATGCCACCAGGCAGCACGATCACGTCATATTCGCCATCAGCTACTTCGACCAGCGGCGCATCCGCCAGCAGCTTCACGCCGCGTGAGCAGGTAATCGCAAGATTACCATCGCTGGCGACGCTGGCAGTGGTGACGTTGATACCGCCGCGAACCAGCAGATCGATAGTGGTGACGGCTTCAGTCTCTTCACTACCAGGGGCGAGGCAAACCAGTGCCGATGCGCTCATATTCACTCTCCTTTCTTTTTACCATTTCAAACAGGCGGGTGTTTTCCGGTACGGCAATCCCATGCGCGCGAGCGCGGCGTAAGAGAAAACCAGTGATATAGTCGATTTCGGTGTGGCGCAGCGCGCGGATATCCTGCAACATCGACGAAATGTTTTCCGCCGTTGCATCAATCACCTGCATAACATAATCACGCAAATCTTCCGCTGAAGTATGATGCCCTTCGCGTTCGATCACCGCCGCGACTTCTTCGCATATCTGCATAATTTCTTGCGGATGATGACGTAATTCACCATTCGGGCAATTCCAGATGGCGGTCAGTAGATTAATCACACAGTTGACTGCCAGCTTGCGCCACAGCTCGGCGCGAATATTGTTATGCCACGCGACGTCAGGTAACACGGTTTGCAAAATATCCGCCAGATAACTGTAATCGCCATCCTGTTGCCGTGCCGGGCCAATATGCGTGATACCGTTTGCCACATGAATAATGACATTGCCGTCGCGGCGGGCGGCATGAGTGGTGGTGCCCATCAGTAATGGCTGCTGAATGTTTTGCAACTCTTCGATGGTGCCCATGCCGTTATGAATTAACAGTATTGGCGTGGTTACAGGCAGTGTGGACGCGAGGCTTTTGACGGCATCGGAAACCTGCCATGCTTTCAGCGTCACCAGGAGCAGATCGCTGGTGGCGAGAAAATCGGGATCGTTGGCGGTCAGAGACTCATTAAATATCGAACCGTCGGTTTCAACCAGATTCACGCTACAATAAGGTTGCGGTACGCGCAGCCAGCCCTGAACGTCGTGACCCTGTTTGCAAAGTGCTGTAAGCCATAATTGCCCTAAGGCACCGCATCCCAATACGGTAATTTTCATTGTTCCTCCTCACCCGCAACCACTCCGGGTGTTCAATAAGGCTATCCCTTAATTGTGCATGCTGTTGCGACTATGCACAATTAAGGGATACGTCCTGGTGCAGGACTGTCGGTTATTTAACTTTGCAGGTATTATGCTTCGCATCAAAAATGAAGGGAGAGGAAAAGATGCCATCTTTCGATATTGTCTCTGAAGTTGATCTTCAGGAAGCACGAAACGCGGTCGATAACGCGAGCCGCGAAGTGGAGTCCCGTTTTGACTTCCGTAACGTTGAAGCCTCATTTGAGCTGAACGACGCCAGCAAAACCATCAAAGTGTTGAGCGAGTCCGACTTCCAGGTCAATCAGTTGCTGGATATTCTGCGTGCCAAGCTACTGAAGCGCGGCATTGAAGGCAGTTCGCTGGATGTACCGGAAAATATCGTTCATAGCGGTAAAACCTGGTTTGTGGAAGCGAAACTGAAACAGGGCATTGAAAGCGCGACCCAGAAGAAAATCGTCAAGATGATCAAAGACAGCAAACTGAAAGTGCAGGCGCAAATTCAGGGCGATGAGATCCGTGTGACGGGCAAATCTCGTGATGATTTGCAGGCTGTCATGGCGATGGTACGTGGTGGCGATCTGGGTCAGCCGTTCCAGTTCAAAAACTTCCGCGATTAATCGCGACAACCTGCGCTTTGTTCATGTCAGATGCGGCATGAACGCCTGATTTGGCCTACAAAGATTTGTCACTCAGGAACTTTGTAGGCCTGAAAAGCGTAGCGCAACAGGCAATTCGCCTCGTTTTTTATGCCTGACGAATTGCCTGTTCAACTTCAAAGCGATTCGTCACTTTGCTGTCGATTTTCACGTAAGCCGAATGTTCTTCTTCTGCAATCAACACTTCTTTGACACCCGCAGTTTCCAGCAAACGCACTTTTAACGCCTCGTTTGCGGCAATGTCCGATGGGATTTCAATGCGCAAACTGCTTACATACGGCGGTTCTTTCATGGTACTGGCGACAGCCAGCCACACAGCGGCCAGCATTGCGCCAGCGAGAAATACGCCCTGACCGTCAAACATGCCGTCAATCCAGCCACCCAGCGAACCGCCAATGGCCACGCCAAGAAACTGGCTGGTGGAGTAAACGCCCATCGCCGTACCTTTGTAACCGGCTGGCGACTCTTTACTGATAAGCGAGGGGAGGAGGGCTTCCATCAAATTAAACGCCACAAAGAAAAGCTGCACGCCGACCACCAGTTGCCAGAACTGCGTTTGTGCGTTCCACAACACAATTTCCGCAACCACGATCAGCCCGACGCAGAAGACAAAGACTTGCTTCATTTTGCGCTTAACTTCCGCGTAGATAATGAAAGGCACAACCGAGCCAAAGGCGATTAACATCGTCGCCAGATAGACCTTCCAGTGCTCAGCCGCCGGGAACCCCGCATCAGCCAACTGTCCGGGCAGGGCAACAAACGTCGACATCAGCAGCATGTGCAGACACATAATGCCGAAGTTGAGTTTCAGCAGTCGCGGTTCTGCCAGCACTTTGCTGAAACTGCCTTTCACCATTCCGGACTCACGATTAAGTACGTGCGTGCTGCTGTTGGGCACAACCCAAATGGTCAACGCAATACCGGTCGTTGCCAGAATAGCGATCATCCAGAACAGCGCGTGCAGTCCAAGTTTGTGAGTGATGATAGGGCCAAGTACCATCGCAATGGCGAAGGTAATGCCAAAACTCACGCCGATAAACGCCATCGCTTTGGTGCGGTTTTGTTCGCGCGTGAGATCAGAAAGTAGCGCCATAACGGCAGCGGCAATCGCTCCAGAACCTTGTAACGCCCGGCCCAGAATAATTCCCCAGATTGAGTCGGAAAGCGCAGCGATAACACTACCGGCAGCAAACACCGCCAGCCCGCCGACAATTAATGGTTTGCGACCAATACGGTCTGAGAGCAGGCCAAACGGAATCTGAAAAACGGCCTGAGTCAGGCCATAAATACCAATGGCAATACCGATTAATGCTTCACTGGCACCTTGCAGTGCCATACCGTACGTAGTTAGAACCGGCAGTACCATAAACATGCCCAGCATGCGCAATGAAAATACGGTCCCTAAACCCCAGGTCGCGCGCCGCTCACCTGGCGTCATTTTATAATCGTTCATTACCACCTCTTAAAAAATTGCCCACATAGTGTAGTGCGGAGCGCATGTTGGGTAAACAGAGTGTTAATGAGTAAATATTACATAAGAGCGTGATTTTTACGTCAGGCATGCGCTTCCCTCGTATTCTTGCCATTAATACTTTGTGCGTTAAATATAACAAATGAAAAGCTCGCCTGATTTTATCCTGCCACGAATGATATTATTTTCGGATTTGTTGATGAGCGTGTGATTTTTTATTAAAGGATGGTGTTATTTTATCGCAATAAATAGAGGTGTTGGAGGTGCTGGTTATTCTGCTTCAGCTTAAATGTTTACTTATTACCTGAGGTTGTTATGGCTGTGTATTTATTCATGAAGTGGATGTTTGGTGGTTAGGTTTATTGAAAAATATAGTGATGGATGCATAAAGGTTATTTATGTTAAATGAAAAGAGTTTATTGGCTATTTTATTAATTGCCTCACAAGGTTCACTGGCAAGCGAGAAAGCGCATGAATTGTATGACAGCATATACAGTGAAAAGCCTGCCCCCGATGTGATAAGGACACTGTATAAAATGGCTGAGTCGGGGGATGTCGACGCGCAAAGCCTGTTAGGCTGGGAATATTATCAGCCCCGCTACGATACCAAACCCAACGTTCAGGAAGCCATTAAATGGTTCGAGTTAGCCGCTAAACAAGGTGATGAAGAAGCTCCGTTAGCGCTGGGGGATATCTACTACGAAGGTGAACAGGTGCGGGTGGATTATGCCAAAGCGTATGCGTTATTTAATCAGGCTACGCAACGCGGTGTGAATTTAGCATGGTCCAGGTTGGGCATGATGTACGCCAATGGTCAGTATGTCGAGGTGGATTGTAGTAAAGCGAAAGAATATCTTGATAAGGGTGTTCACATTTATACTGGTCCGGAAGACTTTATGGCCACCTGTCGAAAAGATATGATTGACAGAAAAACGGTTGACGATACGTTACCTGTGATCACGATTACCCGTTCTGGAATGCGGGATAATTTTTTAGATAAAGGTTTTTCCTGCATGGATAGCCTCTTTGCCAAAACCAATAAATTAGGCGAAGTGGCCAATCTTCGTGTTACGTACAACATCAAGAGTCCGTCAGGTAAGGAAACTATTCAAACGGTCGGCTTTGCACCTTTCGGCTTAAACCGACTGGATATTAACTTTACAGATTACCGGCTTGATTCATTTACCAGTAATTCGTTGCTTATTCTTTATAAACCGGAATTTGAACGAAAATCTTGTGCAGCAATAAGGACCACAATGGTTGCCGCAACGGCAACCATTAAAGGCAAGGATGTGGACCTGATGAAAGCGGGGGCAATTGAACAAAAGTGGTAACGCTGCTCAGTCCCCGGCTGAGGCAAAACTTGCCATGGCCGGAGGCGATAATAATCTAAGCCGCGAGAATATGCTGAATCGCTAAAAACATCGGTACAGCACCGAAAACATTGGGCCTCGCTGAAAGCTGAACAAAGCCGAGACGAGTATAAAAGTTAATGGCGGCAGGGTCAGCATCAAGATAAACCCCTTTAATTGGTAATGCCCGGTGAATTATTTTTACATGTTCAAAAAAATCACATAGTAGGTCCTGACCAAAGCCCCGCTTTTGATATTTCCGCGCTACCCCTAACATGACTAATCTGACAACACCAATCTCTGAAGGTTGTGAACCCTGAAGGACGCCAGAAACGCGTTGTTTTTCCAGCGAATATGCCGTAAAAGTACAGATGCCAATCAGTTCACCACTTTGTCTGTCAATAAGTGCTTTAGCAGCACAGTCGCTATTACGCACACTTTTCTTTAGCGATGCGCGTACAAATTTATCGATAACAGGGTTACCGCAATCAAACTGTTTTTGCCCAGGATAAGTAATATCAGACTGATAATTACAGGAGAGGACTATGGGCAGAGTAATCTCTTCATGCTTGTCGACCATCGCTGTTTTTCCTTTTCATTAACGCCTTGAGGGCGAGCGTCGGTTGAGCAGGTTCAGCGATGAGTTGGTTCATCAGTTCCCAGCTTTGATTCGAAAGCTCACGGCGACGTTGGTTATCAAGCACACTTTCGGCGCGTTCCATAGCTGCGCTCAAAATAAAAGCGCTTAAATCTACCCCAACGGCTTGCGCAGCTTCACGAAGTTTGTTTTTGGCGTCGGGACTGGTTTTGAGTTCAACCCGCGCATTTTTCAGCGTTTTATCGATATCGGGTAGAGCGACTGTTTTTCCAGGCATTATGACCTCTTTGATTAACTGAATGAAATCGTAGGGAGTCGATCTCATGCATAATACGGCTATCAACCGAATGATTAATTTATGTGCATATACTCACTCTGTCAAGAGATACGGTTATTAGCCGTATCTCTGTTCTCAGACAATAAAAAAGGTGCCGTAGCACCTTTTTTATAGAGAGGTTGTGTTACCACACAGCAGCCAGCAGCGTATGCGAGTCCGGCACCATAAAATCAACGGACATCATTACCGAGAGGGCAGTGATGGCGATGATCGAGAAGCCGAACAGCTTGCGTGCCCAGATTCGATCATCAGCAACTTTATAACCACGCAGCGCCATACCTAACCACCAGACGCTAACCGCCGCGGCGACCACCAGATATTTATACCCAGCGTAACCGCCAAGAGAGAGCATCAGCGTGGCAACGGCAAAGGCGATGATATACAGCGTAATGTGGTTTTTCGCTACCGAAATGCCTTTCACCACTGGCAGTACCGGAATGTTTGCCGCCTGATAATCCTTAAAGCGGAAAATTGCGATGGCATAAGAGTGAGGCATCTGCCACAGGCTGAAGATAGCCAGCAGGATCGCTGCGCCGCTATCGAACTCGCCGGTTACCGCACAGTAGCCGATCACCGGCGGCGCAGCGCCAGAGAGCGAACCAATCAACGTGCCGTAGACCGAGTGGCGTTTCATGTACAGGCTGTAGACGCCGACATAAACCACAAAGCCCATCACCCCCAGCCAGCAGGCCAGCGGATTCGCGCCAAACCACAGCAGCATAAAGCCAGCAATACCCAGCAAGGTGGCGTACACCAGCGAGACAGCAGGAGAGATCAGGCCCTTAACCAGCACCCGATTCTTCGTCCTTTCCATCTTTCTGTCGATATCCCTGTCGATGTAGTTGTTAAACACACAACCCGACGCCACAACCAGTGACACCCCAACCAGCGTGTAGATAAACAGGGGATAATCAATGCTGCCCTTTGAGGCCAGCAGGAATCCCCCAATCACCGAGATCAGGTTGCCAAAGATGATGCCTGGTTTCGTTACTTGCAGGTATTGCTTAAACATCATAACCGCCGCTCTTAGTGCATCATCATGTTGTAGTTGAGGTTCCACATAATCCAGATGGAGCCTACAACCAGGATAGCGATGATTAGCACGGTGAAGACAAACGCCGTCATGTTCCAGCCTTCATCTGATTTGGTATTCATGTGCAGGAAGCACACCAGATGCACCAGAACCTGTACCACTGCCATTGCCAGGATTGTTCCCAGAATTACGGCCGGAGAGGCAGCCCCTGTCATCACCATCCAGAACGGAATCACCGTCAGAATGATCGACAGGATAAAACCTGTCATGTAGGTTTTTACGCTGCCATGGGACGCGCCGCTGTGATCGGTAGAATGACTCATTACATCGCCCCCATCAGATAAACAACAGTGAACACACAGATCCAAACCACATCCAGGAAGTGCCAGAACAGGCTCAGACACATGATGCGGGTACGGTTAGTGCTGGTCAGGCCGCGACGGGCGATTTGCACCATCAGCACCGCCATCCAGATAAGACCGGAAGTGACGTGAAGACCGTGCGTGCCGACCAGCGCAAAGAACGCTGACAGGAAGCCGCTGCGATCCGGGCCCATGCCGTTAACAATCAGGTGATGGAATTCATAGATTTCCATCCCGATAAATCCGGCACCAAATAACCAGGTCAACGCCAGCCAGGAGATAACCTGGCTTTTGTTGTTTTTGTACATGGCGATAGCCGCCATGCCGTAGGTGATGGAGCTGAACAACAGCAAGAAAGTTTCAACCAGAACGAACGGCAGTTCGAAAATGTCCTTACCTGTCGGGCCACCTGCGGTGCCGTTCACCAGAACGGCATAGGTAGCAAACAAGATAGAGAACAGAATGCAGTCGCTCATCAGGTAGATCCAAAATCCGAAGATTTTGTTTCCGCCTGCATCGTGGTGCCCGTGTTCGTGCGCGTGGGCAGTCGCGTGCGTCAAAGTATCAGTTGCCATTTTTCAGCCCTGCCTTAGTAATCTCATCGAAATGCTGGTTTTCCAGTTTTTCGATTTCTGCCACCGGCACGTAGTAATCCACGTCCTCGTCGAAGCTTTTCACGATCCAGGTGATGATCATGCCTGCGAAGCCAACAATCGCCAGCCACCAGATATGCCAAATCATGGCGAAACCGAAGATGGTGGAGAAAGCCGCAATGACGATACCGGCGCCGCTGTTTTTCGGCATATGAATTTCTTCATAGTGGTCTGGCTTTTTGTACGCTTCGCCTTTCTCTTTCATTTCCCAGAATGCATCACGCTCGTGAACGTGCGGCACAACGGCAAAGTTATAGAACGGAGGCGGGGAAGAGGTTGCCCACTCCAGCGTACGGCCACCCCACGGGTCGCCGGTCAGGTCACGGTTCTGGTCGCGGTCGCGAATAGAAACGTACATCTGAATAACGAGGCAGAGAATACCCAGCGCAATCAGTACTGCACCGCTGGCGGCAATCATCAGCATGGTGTGGAACTGCGGGTCAATCTGCTGGCTCAAGCGACGGGTCATACCCATGAAGCCCAGCGCATACAGCGGCATAAAGGCAACGAAGAAGCCGATGATCCAGAACCAGAACGCGCGTTTACCCCAGGTTTCGTTCAGTTTGAAACCGAACGCTTTAGGCCACCAGTAGGTCATCCCTGCGAAGCAGCCGAACACCACGCCGCCGATGATCACGTTATGGAAGTGCGCAATCAGGAACAGGCTGTTATGCAGAACGAAGTCTGCGCCCGGTACTGCCAGCAGTACACCAGTCATACCGCCTACCGAGAAGGTGACGATAAAACCGATGGTCCACAGCATCGCAGAATGGAACACGATGCGGCCCTGATACATGGTGAACAGCCAGTTGAAGATCTTCACCCCGGTCGGGATGGCGATAATCATGGTGGTGATACCAAAGAAGGCGTTTACGTTCGCGCCCGCACCCATCGTAAAGAAGTGGTGCAGCCAGACGATGAACGACAGCACGGTGATACAGACGGTTGCCCATACCAGCGAGGTATAACCAAACAGACGTTTACGCGAGAAGGTTGCTGCAATTTCGGAGAACACACCGAAAACAGGCAGGATCAGGATGTAAACTTCCGGGTGGCCCCAGGCCCAAATCAGGTTGATGTACATCATCATGTTGCCACCCATATCGTTGGTAAAGAAATGGGTGCCCAGATAGCGATCCAGGGTCAGCAACGCGACGGTAACCGTCAGAATTGGGAAGGAGGCGATAATCAGTACGTTCGCGCACAATGATGCCCAGGTAAATACTGGCATCTTGAACATGGTCATGCCTGGTGCGCGCATCTTCAGAATGGTAACGAAGAAGTTGATCCCGGTAAGCGTCGTACCTATACCGGATAACTGGAGACTCCATATCCAGTAATCGACACCGACTCCCGGACTGTACTCTATTCCCGATAGCGGTGGATAGGCCAGCCAGCCGGTCTGCGCAAATTCGCCCACGCCGAGAGAAACGTTAACCAGAATCACACCAACAACGGTAAACCAGAAGCTTAAGTTGTTGAGGAACGGGAACGCAACGTCACGCGCGCCGATCTGCAGCGGAACCACCAGGTTCATCAGACCGATAACGAAAGGCATCGCCACGAAGAAGATCATAATCACGCCGTGCGCGGTGAAGATCTGATCGTAGTGGTGAGGTGGCAGGAAGCCCGCTTCGCCCGCAGAGGCAAGGGCCTGCTGGCTACGCATCATAATGGCGTCAGCAAAACCACGCAGCAACATCACAATCGCCACGATGATATACATGATACCGAGGCGTTTATGGTCGACGGAGGTCAGCCACTCTTTCCACAGGTAGGTCCACTTACCGAAGTAAGTGATCAGGCCAACGAGCGCCAGACCTCCCAAAATAATGCCAGCGATCGTAACCATGACGATAGGTTCATGGAACGGGACTGCATCAAGTGATAATTTTCCGAACATCTTTATTCTTCCTCAACCCCTTTAATGGGCGGATTCCGCGTGGCTCATGTCCATGCCTTCCATACCTTCATGTGCGCTGTGCTCACCTTCTGGCTGGGTCATGTCCATGCTCTTACCGTGAGCCATAAACTTGTTAATCACATCGGCAAACAAGTCTGGTTTCACGTTGGAGAAATATTCCACCTGGTTGTATTCGCTAGGCGCGGCCAGTTTTTCGAACGCTGCCATATCAGACATGGTGTTCGGCGACTGTTTCGCTTTTGCGACCCACTGGTCGAATTCGGCGCGATCCGGTGTTGCAATAGCTTTGAACTTCATGCCTGAGAAGCCCGGGCCGCTGTAGCTGGCGGAGATACCGTCATAAGTGCCGGGTTCGTTGGCGATCAGATGCAGGCGAGTCTGCATACCGGCCATGGCATAAATCTGGCTACCCAGACGCGGAATGAAGAAGGAGTTCATCACGGAGTTGGAGGTCACTTTGAAGTACACCGGAGTGTTCGCCGGGAAAGCGATTTCATTCACGGTAGCAATGCCCTGTTCCGGGTAGATGAAGAACCATTTCCAGTCCATGGAAACCACTTCGATGGTAATGGGCTTCTCGTCGTGTGCCAGCGGCTTGCTAGGCTCAAGAGCGTGAGTGGTTTTCCAGGTCAGTACCGCAAGGAAGATGATGATTAAGATAGGTACCGTCCAGACCACAGCTTCCACTTTATTGGAGTGTGACCAGTTCGGGCTGTACTTAGCATCTTTATTGCTCGCACGGTACTTCCAGGCGAAACCAACAGCCATCAAGATTGCGGGAATAACGACAATCAACATCAGGCCAAATGCCGTCAGTATCAGTGAACGTTGCTCCAGACCAATCTGTCCTTTGGGATCTAACAGCGCAGAATTACAGCCACTGAGCAATACAGTGCCTGCAAATAATGACAACCATCCCAAACTTTTATTGTATTTCCTGAGTCTCATTTAACGACCTCAATTCCACGGGATCTGGTGGCGTTTAAAGTGTGTGGGCATTTTACGGGAAGGTTACATTACTGTAAACATGATTAAATTCCTGTTACTTGGATTTGGCTATTAGGTCACATATGTTGCAAAACATATCAAGTTGATTTTAAGAAGCTGTTGCAAAAGGGCGTTATAACGAAAGGGGAGTGCAGAAGGAGTTTGGGCGGGCAATTGGTATAACCAATACAAAATAAAACAATTATTTAACAAATAATTATCATTAAGGTGACAACTGGGTAGTGAGAAAATAAAGACTCATTAGCTGAATCGTGTAAGAAAAATAGAATTCATAAATGGCGTCAATAATTTCCAGACGCTAAGCCGCACAAAAGAACAAATATTAATAAGCGATGCTGATGTTTATTTAGCCGTAATAATTACGGCGAGTGATTACTACGGCTAAATAATATTTACAGATTACGTCAGATGCGTTTTTCGTAGCGCCAGATAATCCAGTAAACCACCAAGCACGACACCAGAAAGGGCGACTAAAACCCCGACTTCCAGCAGCGCAGGCAGGAAAGAGAAGTGCGTCAAATCCAGCGCGTCCATCGTCAACAGCAGTAACCACACGGCCAACAGGCTGACGCCCGCCGCCAATGTCCACATGGCAAAGGCATAACCTGCCGGATATTCGGTACGGGAGATAAAGTTGTCATTTACTCGTGTATATTCAAGCGTCTGGCGACAAACCAGCAGCAAAAAAAGCCCTGGTACGGCAGCGGCGACGGAGAACAGATAGAATGTCGACCAGCCGTGTGCTTCAACAAACCAACCCGCCACGGGGCCGACATAAACTCGCCCTACAGCAGAAAGCGCTGAGAGCAGGGCAAATTGAGTAGCGGAAAATGACTTATTACACAGCGTCATTAACAGCGCGACAAAGGCTGATGTACCCATCCCGCCACAGAGGTTTTCGAAAAAGACGGCTGCGCCCATGCTGTAGAGATGCTTATCAGTAATCGACAGCAGCCAGTAACCGGCGTTAGACGCACCTTGTAAAATACCGAAAATCAGCAGCGCCCGGAACAGTGACAGGCGCTGCATCAAAATCCCACCGTACAATGCGCCAACAATGGTCGCCAGTAAGCCAAGCGTTTTGTTAACCACGCCTACTTCACCTGCATCAAACCCGACGCCGCGAATCAAAAACGTGGTTGTCAGGCTCATGGCGAATGCGTCGCCCAGCTTATACAGCACGATAAGAAGCAAAATAAGCCAGGCATTATTGCGACCAAAGAAATCGCGCAGAGGTGCAACAACCGCTTGTTCCAGCGTTTTGGGCACAGGAACGGTGTCGGTTGGTTCTGGTGCAAGTAACGTCGCGATAATACAGGGGATCAACAGCGCCGCCATCAACCAGTACATGCCCTGCCAGCCCAGCCATTTATCTGCCAGCCACAGGGCTAAGCCGCCGGAAACCAGCATCCCTAAACGGTAACCCAGCACGCTGATTGCCGCGCCCGCACCACGCTCTTCTGCCGGGAGCACATCGGTTTTCCACGCATCGAAGACAATATCCTGGGAGGCAGAGCAAAAAGCGATCACCACCGCCAGTGCCGCCATCCAGCGGAGCTGGGTGCCTGGTTCGAGAAAACCCATCGCCGCAATGGCGACTAATAACAGGATTTGTGTGGCGAGCAACCAACCGCGACGCCGCCCGAAAAATGGGGGCGTGTAGCGATCCATCAGCGGTGACCAGAGGAATTTAAAAACGTAAGCCTGGCCTACCAGAGAGAAGAAACCAATGGTTTTAAGATCGATATTCTCGACCGTCATCCAGGCCTGTAAGGTGCCGGATGTCAGGGCGAGCGGTAGCCCGGAAGCAAAACCCAGAATCAGCAATATGGCTGAACGTGGCTGTTGAAAAATACGTAAATATTGACTGGACATGGGCGTCTACAGGCCCGGCTTGCACCGGGCCAGAGGGCAGAAATTAACGCGCGTTCTGCTTGATGAATTCGTGGATGCTGGTGTCCTGAGACATATCAGCGATGGTATCGGTCAGCACACTGTTAACCGCATCGGCGATATTTTTGTTGGAGGCCTGGAACGCACCTTCAACGTTGTAGCTGGCACGATAGTTTTTGGTCATTTTGTTGCCATTCTGCGCGGTAGCGATGATAGCGATATCCGCTTTGGTGGCGATGTTATAGCGCACGTTGCCCTGGGACACGTCAGCATACAGTTGGCTAACGATGATTTGCAGATTAACCGGGCCATTCGGACCAACCATGTAACCACGCGCGGTCATCTGTTTTTCCAGCACTTCTTGCAGCAGGAAACGCAGATCGCGGGAGGCAGTCAGGGTAACGATTTGATTATCGCGGGTGACTTTTGCCAGCGCCTGATCGGTACGCTGATCGGCACCATTAATGCTTACGGTGACGCCCATCAGGCTTGGATCCTGCTGTGGCAGTGTTATCGTCGGTGAAACTTCAATAGTTGTTGGCGGTTTTGCGCATCCTGCAAGCATAAACAGAGCAACTAACGGGAAGAGGATTTTTTTGAACATGTTCGGGCTCTCAGAGACTCTTAAGCGTGTTTGGTAAAAATTCCCGCCATCATAACATTGCCAACGGCGAGGGGAAGTGGGTAAGGCATGTAAATTCATCATGTTGACGAAATAATCGCCCCTGGTAAAAGAAACGCTGATGCGAGGCCTGTGTTTCAATCTTTAAATCAGTAAACTTCATACGCTTGACGGAAAAACCAGGACGAAACCTAAATATTTGTTGTTAAGCTGCAATGGAAACGGTAAAAGCGGCTAGTATTTAAAGGGATGGATGACATCTCAGCGTTGTCGGAGGAGATATTTCATGATGATACGTGAGCGGATAGAAGAAAAATTAAGGGCGGCGTTCCAACCCGTATTCCTCGAAGTAGTGGATGAAAGCTATCGTCACAATGTCCCAGCCGGCTCTGAAAGCCATTTTAAAGTTGTGCTGGTCAGCGATCGTTTTACGGGTGAACGTTTTCTGAATCGTCATCGAATGATTTACAGTACTTTAGCGGAGGAACTCTCTACTACCGTTCATGCGCTGGCTCTGCATACTTACACTATTAAGGAGTGGGAAGGGTTGCAGGACACCGTCTTTGCCTCTCCTCCCTGTCGTGGAGCAGGAAGCATCGCGTAAAAACGCATTTGCAACTGTCGGCGCTTTTCCAGTATGTTGCTAAAGATTTTATGAAAAACGGCCTGCGGGCCGTTTTGTTTTGTCTGGATTTTGCGCTTTTTGCCCAGCATTCAGACGAAAATTGCCCGGGAATTGTGAAAAAATACGCGACAGCGCGCAATAACCGTTCTCGACTCATAAAAGTGATGCCGCTATAATGCCGCGTCCTATTTGAATGCTTTCGGGATGATTCTGGTAACAGGGAATGTGATTGATTATAAGAACATCCCGGTTCCGCGAAGCCAACAACCTGTGCTTGCGGGGTAAGAGTTGACCGAGCACTGTGATTTTTTGAGGTAACAAGATGCAAGTTTCAGTTGAAACCACTCAAGGCCTTGGCCGCCGTGTAACGATTACTATCGCTGCTGACAGCATCGAGACCGCTGTTAAAAGCGAGCTGGTCAACGTTGCGAAAAAAGTACGTATTGACGGCTTCCGCAAAGGCAAAGTGCCAATGAATATCGTTGCTCAGCGTTATGGCGCCTCTGTACGCCAGGACGTTCTGGGTGACCTGATGAGCCGTAACTTCATTGACGCCATCATTAAAGAAAAAATCAATCCGGCTGGCGCACCGACTTATGTTCCGGGCGAATACAAGCTGGGTGAAGACTTCACCTACTCTGTAGAGTTTGAAGTTTATCCGGAAGTTGAACTGCAGGGTCTGGAAGCGATCGAAGTTGAAAAACCGATCGTTGAAGTGACCGACGCTGACGTTGACGGCATGCTGGATACTCTGCGTAAACAGCAGGCGACCTGGAAAGAAAAAGACGGCGCTGTTGAAGCAGAAGACCGCGTAACCATCGACTTCACCGGTTCTGTAGACGGCGAAGAGTTCGAAGGCGGTAAAGCGTCTGATTTCGTACTGGCGATGGGCCAGGGTCGTATGATCCCGGGCTTTGAAGACGGTATCAAAGGCCACAAAGCTGGCGAAGAGTTCACCATCGACGTGACCTTCCCGGAAGAGTACCACGCAGAAAACCTGAAAGGTAAAGCAGCGAAATTCGCTATCAACCTGAAGAAAGTTGAAGAGCGTGAACTGCCGGAACTGACTGCAGAATTCATCAAACGTTTCGGCGTTGAAGATGGTTCCGTAGAAGGTCTGCGCGCTGAAGTGCGTAAAAACATGGAGCGCGAGCTGAAGAGCGCCATCCGTAACCGCGTTAAGTCTCAGGCGATCGAAGGTCTGGTAAAAGCTAACGACATCGACGTACCGGCTGCGCTGATCGACAGCGAAATCGACGTTCTGCGTCGCCAGGCTGCACAGCGTTTCGGTGGCAACGAAAAACAGGCTCTGGAACTGCCGCGCGAACTGTTCGAAGAACAGGCTAAACGTCGCGTAGTTGTTGGCCTGCTGCTGGGCGAAGTTATCCGCACCAACGAGCTGAAAGCTGACGAAGAGCGCGTGAAAGGCCTGATCGAAGAGATGGCTTCCGCGTACGAAGATCCGAAAGAAGTTATCGAGTTCTACAGCAAAAACAAAGAACTGATGGACAACATGCGCAATGTTGCTCTGGAAGAACAGGCTGTTGAAGCTGTACTGGCGAAAGCGAAAGTGACTGAAAAAGAAACCACTTTCAACGAGCTGATGAACCAGCAGGCGTAATTTACGCAGCATAACGCGCTAAATTCGCACAAAGGCCCGTCACCGCCAGGTGGTGGGCTTTTTTTTGTCATGAATTTTGCATGGAACCGTGCGAAAAGCCTCTTTCGGTGTTAGCGTAACAACAAAAGATTGTTATGCTTGAAATATGGTGATGCCGTACCCATAACACAGGGACTAGCTGATAATCCGTCCATAAGGTTACAATCGGTACAGCAGGTTTTTTCAATTTTATCCAGGAGACGGAAATGTCATACAGCGGCGAACGAGATAACTTTGCACCCCATATGGCGCTGGTGCCGATGGTCATTGAACAGACCTCACGTGGTGAGCGCTCTTTTGATATCTATTCTCGTCTACTTAAGGAACGCGTCATTTTTCTGACTGGCCAGGTTGAAGACCACATGGCTAACCTGATTGTGGCGCAGATGCTGTTCCTGGAAGCAGAAAACCCAGAAAAAGATATCTATCTGTACATTAACTCCCCAGGCGGGGTGATCACTGCCGGGATGTCTATCTATGACACCATGCAGTTTATCAAGCCTGATGTCAGCACCATCTGCATGGGCCAGGCGGCCTCGATGGGCGCTTTCTTGCTGACCGCCGGGGCAAAAGGTAAACGTTTCTGCCTGCCGAATTCGCGCGTGATGATTCACCAGCCGTTGGGCGGCTACCAGGGCCAGGCGACCGATATCGAAATTCATGCCCGTGAAATTCTGAAAGTTAAAGGGCGTATGAATGAACTTATGGCGCTTCATACGGGTCAATCATTAGAACAGATTGAACGTGACACCGAACGCGATCGCTTCCTTTCCGCCCCTGAAGCGGTGGAATACGGTCTGGTCGATTCGATTCTGACCCATCGTAATTGATGCCAGAGGCGCAACTGTGCCGCTATACTTATCCAGGGCGGCACAACGCTATAAAGCGGCTTGCGCCTGAGAATGGCATTTGCGTCGTCGTGTGCGGCACAAAGAACAAAGAAGAGGTTTTGACCCATGACAGATAAACGCAAAGATGGCTCAGGCAAATTGCTGTATTGCTCTTTTTGCGGCAAAAGCCAGCATGAAGTGCGCAAGCTGATTGCCGGTCCATCCGTGTATATCTGCGACGAATGTGTTGATTTATGTAACGACATCATTCGCGAAGAGATTAAAGAAGTTGCACCGCATCGTGAACGCAGTGCGCTACCGACGCCGCATGAAATTCGCAACCACCTGGACGATTACGTTATCGGTCAGGAACAGGCGAAAAAAGTGCTGGCGGTCGCGGTATACAACCACTACAAACGTCTGCGCAACGGCGATACCAGCAATGGTGTCGAGTTGGGCAAAAGTAACATTCTGCTGATCGGTCCGACCGGTTCCGGTAAAACGCTGCTGGCCGAAACGCTGGCGCGCCTGCTGGACGTCCCGTTCACCATGGCCGATGCAACCACGCTGACCGAAGCCGGTTATGTGGGCGAAGACGTTGAAAACATCATTCAGAAGCTGTTGCAAAAGTGCGATTACGACGTACAGAAAGCGCAGCGCGGGATTGTCTACATCGATGAAATCGACAAGATTTCTCGTAAGTCAGACAACCCGTCCATTACCCGAGACGTTTCCGGTGAAGGCGTACAGCAGGCACTGTTGAAACTGATCGAAGGTACGGTAGCTGCTGTTCCACCGCAAGGTGGGCGTAAACATCCGCAGCAGGAATTCTTGCAGGTTGATACCTCTAAGATCCTGTTTATCTGTGGCGGTGCGTTTGCCGGTCTGGATAAAGTGATTTCCCATCGTGTAGAAACAGGCTCCGGCATTGGTTTTGGCGCGACGGTAAAAGCGAAATCTGACAAAGCAAGTGAAGGCGAGCTGCTGGCGCAGGTTGAACCGGAAGATCTGATCAAGTTTGGTCTGATCCCTGAGTTCATTGGTCGTCTGCCGGTTGTCGCAACGTTGAATGAACTGAGCGAAGAAGCTCTGATTCAGATCCTCAAAGAGCCGAAAAACGCCCTGACCAAGCAGTATCAGGCGCTGTTTAATCTGGAAGGCGTGGATCTGGAATTCCGTGACGAGGCGCTGGATGCTATCGCTAAGAAAGCGATGGCGCGTAAAACCGGTGCCCGTGGCCTGCGTTCCATCGTAGAAGCCGCACTGCTCGATACCATGTATGATCTGCCGTCCATGGAAGATGTCGAAAAAGTGGTTATCGACGAGTCGGTAATTGATGGCCAAAGCAAACCGTTGCTGATTTATGGCAAGCCGGAAGCTCAGCAGGCATCTGGTGAATAATTAACCATTTCCACACAATTAGTTAACCAAAAAGGGGGGATTTTATCTCCCCTTTAATTTTTCCTCTATTCTCGGCGTTGAATGTGGGGGAAACATCCCCATATACTGACGTACATGTTAATAGATGGCGTGAAGCACAGTCGTGTCATCTGATTACCTGGCGGAAATTAAACTAAGAGAGAGCTCTATGAATCCTGAGCGTTCTGAACGCATTGAAATCCCCGTATTGCCGCTGCGCGATGTGGTGGTTTATCCGCACATGGTCATCCCCTTATTTGTCGGGCGGGAAAAATCTATCCGTTGTCTGGAAGCGGCGATGGACCATGATAAAAAAATTATGCTGGTCGCGCAGAAAGAAGCTTCAACGGATGAGCCGGGTGTAAACGATCTTTTCACCGTCGGGACCGTGGCCTCTATATTGCAGATGCTGAAACTGCCTGACGGCACCGTCAAAGTGCTGGTCGAGGGGTTACAGCGCGCGCGTATTTCTGCGCTCTCTGACAATGGCGAACACTTTTCTGCGAAGGCGGAGTATCTGGAGTCGCCGACCATTGATGAGCGGGAACAGGAAGTGCTGGTGCGCACCGCAATCAGCCAGTTTGAAGGTTATATCAAGCTGAACAAAAAAATCCCACCAGAAGTGCTGACGTCGCTGAACAGCATCGACGATCCGGCGCGTCTGGCGGATACCATTGCTGCGCATATGCCGCTGAAACTCGCTGACAAACAGTCTGTTCTGGAGATGTCCGACGTCAACGAACGTCTGGAATATCTGATGGCGATGATGGAATCGGAAATCGATCTGCTGCAGGTTGAGAAACGCATTCGCAACCGCGTTAAAAAGCAGATGGAAAAATCCCAGCGTGAGTACTATCTGAACGAGCAAATGAAAGCTATTCAGAAAGAACTCGGCGAAATGGACGATGCACCGGACGAAAACGAAGCCCTGAAGCGCAAAATCGACGCGGCGAAAATGCCGAAAGAGGCAAAAGAGAAAGCGGAAGCAGAGTTGCAGAAGCTGAAAATGATGTCTCCGATGTCGGCAGAAGCGACCGTGGTGCGTGGTTATATCGACTGGATGGTGCAGGTGCCGTGGAATGCGCGTAGCAAGGTCAAAAAAGACCTGCGTCAGGCGCAAGAAATCCTTGATACCGACCATTATGGTCTGGAGCGCGTTAAAGATCGTATCCTTGAGTATCTTGCGGTTCAAAGCCGTGTCAACAAAATCAAGGGGCCGATCCTCTGCCTGGTTGGGCCGCCGGGGGTAGGTAAAACTTCTCTTGGTCAGTCCATCGCCAAAGCTACCGGACGTAAATATGTTCGTATGGCGCTGGGCGGCGTGCGTGACGAAGCGGAAATCCGTGGTCACCGCCGTACTTACATCGGTTCTATGCCGGGTAAACTGATCCAGAAAATGGCGAAAGTGGGCGTGAAAAACCCGCTGTTCCTGCTCGATGAGATCGACAAAATGTCTTCTGACATGCGTGGCGATCCGGCTTCCGCACTGCTTGAAGTGCTGGATCCAGAGCAGAACGTAGCGTTCAGCGACCACTACCTGGAAGTGGATTACGATCTCAGCGACGTGATGTTTGTCGCGACGTCAAACTCCATGAACATTCCGGCACCACTGCTGGACCGTATGGAAGTGATTCGCCTCTCCGGTTATACCGAAGATGAAAAACTGAACATCGCCAAACGTCACCTGCTGCCAAAGCAGATTGAACGTAATGCACTGAAAAAAGGTGAGCTGACCGTCGACGATAGCGCCATTATCGGCATTATTCGTTACTACACCCGTGAGGCGGGCGTACGTGGTCTGGAACGTGAAATCTCCAAACTGTGCCGCAAAGCGGTTAAGCAGTTACTGCTCGATAAGTCATTAAAACATATCGAAATTAACGGCGATAACCTGCATGACTACCTCGGTGTTCAGCGTTTCGACTATGGACGCGCGGATAACGAAAACCGTGTCGGTCAGGTAACCGGTCTGGCGTGGACGGAAGTGGGCGGTGACTTACTTACCATTGAAACCGCGTGCGTTCCGGGTAAAGGCAAACTGACCTATACCGGTTCGCTCGGCGAAGTGATGCAGGAGTCCATTCAGGCGGCGTTAACGGTGGTTCGTGCGCGTGCGGAAAAACTGGGGATCAACCCTGATTTTTACGAAAAACGCGACATCCACGTCCACGTACCTGAAGGTGCGACGCCAAAAGATGGTCCGAGTGCCGGTATTGCTATGTGCACCGCGCTGGTTTCTTGCCTGACCGGTAACCCGGTTCGTGCCGATGTGGCAATGACCGGTGAGATCACTCTGCGTGGTCAGGTACTGCCGATCGGTGGTTTGAAAGAAAAACTACTGGCAGCGCATCGCGGCGGGATTAAAACAGTGTTAATTCCGTTCGAAAATAAACGCGATCTGGAAGAGATTCCTGACAACGTAATTGCTGATCTGGACATTCATCCTGTGAAACGCATTGAGGAAGTTCTGACTCTGGCGCTGCAAAATGAACCGTCTGGCATGCAGGTTGTGACTGCAAAATAGTGACCTCGCGCAAAATGCACTAATAAAAACAGGGCTGGCAGGCTAATTCGGACTTGCCAGCCTTTTTTTGTCTCGCTAAGTTAGATGGCGGATTGGGCTTGCCCTTATTAAGGGGTGTTGTAAGGGGATGGCTGGCCTGATATAACTGCTGCGCGTTCGTACCTTGAAGGATTCAAGTGCGATATAAATTATAAAGAGGAAGAGAAGAGTGAATAAATCTCAATTGATCGACAAGATTGCTGCAGGGGCTGATATCTCTAAAGCTGCGGCTGGCCGTGCGTTAGATGCTATTATTGCTTCCGTAACTGAATCTCTGAAAGAAGGGGATGATGTAGCACTGGTAGGTTTTGGTACTTTTGCCGTTAAAGAGCGTGCTGCCCGTACTGGCCGCAACCCGCAGACCGGTAAAGAGATCACCATCGCTGCCGCTAAAGTACCGAGCTTCCGTGCAGGTAAAGCACTGAAAGACGCGGTAAACTAAGCGTTGTCCCCAGTGGGGGTGTGACGAAGTTCAAGGGCGCATCTACTGATGTGCCTTTTTTATTTGTATTCGGTGACTTTCTGCGTCTTGTGGGCTGACAATTGCCCCCGTTTCTTGTCACAATAGGCCTTTGCGCGCATCGATACGTTGCGTGAGGTACACAGTCATCTACAGCGGAGTGTTGTTACACCATGATGGACAGCTTACGCACGGCTGCAAACAGTCTCGTGCTCAAGATTATTTTCGGTATCATTATCGTGTCGTTCATATTGACCGGCGTGAGTGGTTACCTGATTGGCGGAGGCAATAACTACGCCGCAAAAGTGAATGACCAGGAAATCAGCCGTGGGCAGTTCGAGAACGCCTTCAACAGCGAGCGTAATCGCATGCAGCAACAGCTGGGCGATCAATACTCTGAGCTTGCAGCGAACGAAGGCTATATGAAAACCCTGCGTCAACAGGTGCTGAATCGTCTGATCGACGAGGCGCTGCTGGATCAGTACGCTCGTGAGCTGAAACTGGGTATCAGTGATGAGCAGGTTAAACAGGCGATTTTCGCGACCCCAGCCTTCCAGGTTGACGGCAAATTTGATAACAGCCGCTATAACGGTATCCTCAACCAGATGGGGATGACCGCCGATCAGTACGCCCAGGCGCTACGTAACCAGCTCACTACCCAACAGCTGATTAACGGCGTTGCCGGTACCGATTTTATGCTGAAAGGTGAAACCGACGAGCTGGCGGCACTGGTAGCTCAACAACGCGTGGTACGTGAAGCGACTATCGATGTTAACGCGCTGGCGGCGAAGCAGCCTGTGACCGAACAGGAAATTGCCAGCTACTACGAACAAAACAAAAACAATTTCATGACGCCGGAACAATTCCGCGTGAGTTACATCAAGCTGGATGCCGCAACGATGCAGCAACCGGTTAGCGATGCGGATATCCAGAGCTACTACGATCAGCATCAGGATCAATTCACCCAGCCGCAGCGTACCCGCTACAGCATCATCCAGACCAAAACTGAAGATGAAGCGAAAGCGGTACTTGATGAGCTGAATAAAGGCGGTGATTTTGCTGCGTTAGCCAAAGAAAAATCTGCCGATATTATCTCTGCCCGTAACGGCGGCGATATGGGTTGGTTAGAAGATGCCACTATCCCGGACGAACTGAAAAATGCTGGTCTGAAAGAAAAAGGCCAACTCTCTGGTGTCATCAAATCTTCGGTCGGTTTCCTGATTGTACGTCTGGACGACATTCAGCCAGCGAAAGTGAAGTCGTTAGACGAAGTGCGTGACGATGTCGCGGCGAAAGTGAAACACGAAAAAGCCCTCGATGCGTACTACGCACTGCAGCAGAAAGTGAGCGATGCAGCAAGCAATGATACCGAGTCTCTGGCCGGTGCAGAGCAAGCTGCGGGCGTAAAAGCCACTCAGACGGGTTGGTTCAGCAAAGATAACCTGCCGGAAGAGTTGAACTTTAAGCCGGTTGCAGACGCTATCTTTAATGGCGGTCTGGTAGGTGAAAACGGCGCACCGGGCATCAACTCTGACATCATCACCGTAGACGGCGACCGCGCATTCGTGCTGCGCATCAGCGAGCACAAACCGGAAGCGGTGAAACCGTTGGCAGATGTTCAGGAACAAGTTAAGGCACTGGTTCAGCACAACAAAGCTGAACAACAGGCGAAAGTGGATGCTGAAAAACTGCTGGTTGATTTGAAAGCCGGCAAAGGTGCAGAAGCTATGCAGGCCGCCGGTCTGAAATTTGGCGAGCCGAAAACCTTAAGCCGTTCCGGTCGTGACCCGATTAGCCAGGCGGCGTTTGCACTGCCACTGCCAGCGAAAGACAAACCGAGCTACGGTATGGCGACCGATATGCAAGGTAATGTGGTTCTGCTGGCGCTGGATGAAGTGAAACAAGGTTCAATGCCGGAAGATCAGAAAAAAGCGATGGTGCAGGGTATCACCCAGAACAACGCACAAATCGTCTTTGAAGCTCTGATGAGTAACCTGCGTAAAGAGGCGAAAATCAAAATTGGCGATGCGCTGGAACAGCAATAATCCTGAAGCCGCCTCGCAAAAAAATGCTTTGCAGCTGTAACAAGAAAAGGTCGCTTTCGCGGCCTTTTCCATTTCTGAACATTGCCATTTGTTTCCTGTTTTCACTGTCGTTAAGGTGATTCCACTGTTAACAAACAAGGAGAAAACAGTATGAAACACGGAATTAAAGCACTGCTCATTACCCTGTCCCTGGCCTGTGCCGGAATGTCTCATAGCGCGCTGGCGGCAGCTCCTGCGGCGAAACCGACAACGGTAGAAACCAAAGCGGAAGCTCCTGCAGCACAAAGTAAAGCAGCAGTACCGACTAAAGCCAGTGACGAAGAAGGTACCCGGGTCAGCATTAATAATGCCAGCGCGGAAGAGTTAGCCCGCGCGATGAATGGCGTTGGCCTGAAGAAGGCGCAGGCGATTGTCAGTTATCGCGAAGAGTACGGTCCGTTTAAAACGGTGGAGGATCTCAAGCAGGTGCCGGGGATGGGCAATTCGCTGGTGGAACGTAATCTGGCGGTATTAACCCTGTAATTAATTTGCATAGTGGCAAATTTTTGCCAGACTGAAGAGGTCATACCAGTTATGACCTCTGTACTTATAACAGTTCTTATAACAACAACGTAAGGTTATTGCGCTATGCAAACACAAATCAAAGTTCGTGGATATCATCTCGACGTTTACCAGCACGTAAACAACGCCCGCTACCTTGAGTTTCTCGAAGAAGCCCGCTGGGATGGGTTGGAAAATAGCGACAGTTTTCAGTGGATGACGGCCCATAACATCGCCTTCGTCGTGGTCAATATCAATATTAACTATCGTCGCCCGGCGGTATTAAGCGACCTGTTAACCATTACCAGTCAGTTGCAGCAATTAAACGGTAAAAGCGGCATCTTAAGCCAGGTCATTACACTGGAGCCGGAAGGGCAGGTGGTCGCGGATGCGCTTATTACGTTTGTTTGTATTGATCTTAAAACGCAGAAAGCATTAGCTCTGGAAGGGGAATTGCGCGAAAAGCTGGAGCAGATGGTTAAGTAAACGTTTTGTGGTGCCGGATGCTCAAGCCGCATCCGGCGACACCCGGAATAATTACTTCAACCCGGTTTTCTGCTTCATCGCTGCCATCACCGTCGGTTTATCGGCCAGATAATGATGCAAACCGTTGGAGCGTAAATTACACGCCGCACAATGACCGCAACCGTCGCCTTTAATGCCGTTATAGCAGGTCAACGTTTCGTTACGGACTAAATCTAGTTTGCCGTAATAATCAGCCAGCGCCCAGGTTTCCGCTTTATCAATCCACATCAGCGGCGTTTCAAAACGAATATCTTTCGCCATGCCTAAACTGACGGCATGGTTTAGTGCTTTCACAAACTCATCGCGGCAATCCGGGTAACCGGAGAAATCCGTTTCGCAGACGCCGGTAATTACGGCTTCTGCTTTTACCTGATACGCATATATTGCCGCCAGTGTCAGGAACAAAATATTACGCCCAGGGACAAACGTATTCGGGATGCCATCAGCTTCAGGTTCATAATCAGGCACCGGAATGCTGTCACGTGTCAGGCTACTGACCGCCAGTTCGTTGAGCAGCGTTACATCAAGAACCTTATGCGCGCGTGCCCCCAGTTTCAGCGCCAGTTCGCGTGCCACGTCGATTTCTGCGCGATGTCGCTGACCGTAATCGAACGTCACGCAATGGACTTCATCATATTGTTGTAATGCCTGCACCAGACAGGTGGTGGAATCCTGGCCTCCACTGAACACAACGACAGCACGTTTCATAGATAATCCTGCTTGAACAATAAAAGCGTTATGGTAACGCCTGCGATTAACCCGGACCAGCTATTCATTGCGACGGCGCGGGAAGCCAGGCTTCGGTAAATTCAAACCAGCCTCGCGGTGTCAGCCGCACACCGTTCACGCCGGGAGGGGCGCTAATGCGATAGTGATAGTTGAACAGCGGCGTCAGCGTCGCATCTGCCATTAACTGGCTAAAAACCGCTTTCAGGGCATTAAATCGGTTTTCCTCATCAGGCATTACTTGCACCGCGTCCAGTGTCGATTGCAAATGTGCATATGCTGGAGCGTCGAAAACATGTGGCCACAGTGGATCGCAACGCAGCCATTGCTCCAGGGTATATTCCGGTGCTTCGCCAATTAACCTGTCGCCCATCATGAGGTCTGCGTGTGCTAGTAGGGTCGTGTCGTCCCAGTTTTTTGCGTTATGAAAAATAATCGTGAGTTCACAGCCTTCCGCTGCCAGTGTCGCCTGTAGGCGTTCTGCCATGGTATGAAGTTCTATCGGTAGGTGATAAACCAGCGTCAAGGTTTTCGGTAGTTTGACTTCATCCGGTACTTGCCATTGTGGAATAGTCCAGCCAGGCAGTAATGCATGACTGGCGGTGATCAGGTTTTCTCCGACTTCTAACGTTTGTAATAAACCGGATTGATGAATAATGGAGATCACTTTTCGCGCCTGCCAGAGGGACAGTCGGGGACTTTTGCACAACGTTAAATAGCAAAAACCTAAACTGATGCCGCTACTGACCTGGCTGACGCGTTGCAGCTCCTCCGGTTTGCCGATGGTGATTTGCACGGGATGCCGACAACTGGTTCCCAAATCTTTTTCGAAAAGCGGCGGAGTTATCCAGTACTCAACCGCTTTAAGCAGCGGATGACGCAAATGGTAATAATCATGGCTCTCCAGGCGCACCAGTTCCGCTGTGAATTGTGTTAAGCGAAAAGGACCAGTGCCGATCAGGGGGAATTGCGGATGCGCCAGATGGCTGCAGTAGCTCGCCAGCCGGTGCGCAAGCCAGTGATCGGGGCGATGTAAAAAGAAGGTCAGACACTGCGGATGGGTGACTTCAATACGCTTCACGCTAATAAATAATTGACCCAGTGCTGGCAGTTGTAACAGCATCAATAACCGCTGGTGTAAGTGTGAGGCTTTTACTGCATCGCCGTTATGCCAGTGTAGGGTTGAACGAAGATAAAAGTCCCAGCGTAACCCGTCAGCAGAGGTTTCCCAGTGATGCGCTAAATCACCAATCGGGCGCTGGGTATTATTATCGAAGCGGGTCAGGCCGGAAAATATCTGTCCGGCGAGATGCTGCTCGGCACGGCCGGGCAAAAAGCCCGGTTGTAGCGGTTCGAGCGGGCGATAGTAGGGAATACGCAACGTGGGCGTATCGTTTTGCCATTGTCCGCCCATAAACGGCTGTAACAGGGTCCGCAGCTCACCTGGGGCCAGTTGCGCCAGCTCCAGCACATCTTGCTGCTTTCCGGTTTCCAGCGCCTGTTCCATCATCGCATTGCGTAGCGATTCTGGCGTGACCAGAAAGCGTAGTTGACCGCGCTTTCCGCGTCCTGACTGCGCCTGCCACTCCAGCCATCCCGCCTCCTGTGCCTGGCGTAACAGCGTACGAACATGGCGTTCGCTGCAAAAACAGCGTTCGGCCAGTTCGCTGACGGTGACGGTTTGCGGCTTTCCGGCGGAAGGTTGCCACAGACGTTGATACTGGTTAAGACGGTTGAGCAGTCGCATATAAACCCGGAACAATATTATTTAACTATTCACTATTACTTCCGTATATATCAGGTGATACTCAATCGCTATTAACCGTGTCACAGAGTGGAGAAAGAAATGGCTCGTCTGGCAGCATTTGATATGGACGGCACTTTATTGATGCCTGACCATCATTTAGGTGAGAAAACACTCTCTACTTTGGCACGACTGCGTGAACGCGACATTACCCTCACTTTCGCCACAGGTCGTCATGCGCTGGAGATGCAGCATATTCTCGGGGCGCTATCGCTGGATGCGTATTTGATTACCGGCAACGGAACGCGCGTGCATTCTCTGGAAGGTGAACTTTTACATCGTGATGATTTACCTGCGGATGTGGCAGAGCTGGTGCTGTATCAGCAATGGGATACCCGAGCTAGCATGCATATTTTCAATGACGATGGTTGGTTTACCGGAAAAGAGATCCCTGCGTTGTTGCAGGCATTTGTCTATAGCGGTTTTCGTTATCAGATAATCGATGTTAAAAAAATGCCACTCGATCGCGTCACCAAGATCTGCTTCTGTGGCGATCACGACGATCTTACACGCTTGCAGATCCAACTACACGAAGCATTAGGCGAGCGTGCACATTTGTGTTTTTCCGCGACTGATTGCCTCGAAGTGCTCCCGGTGGGCTGCAATAAAGGCGCTGCATTGACGGTGCTGACCCAACATTTAGGTTTATCGTTGCGCGATTGCATGGCCTTTGGTGATGCGATGAACGATCGCGAAATGTTAGGCAGCGTCGGTAGCGGCTTTATTATGGGCAATGCGATGCCGCAACTGCGCGCGGAGCTCCCTCATTTACCGGTGATTGGACACTGCCGAAATCAGGCTGTCTCTCACTATTTGACACACTGGCTGGACTATCCACATCTACCTTATTCCCCCGAATAACGAGATCCCTTCCAGCACCGGGCAATTGCCCGGTTTTTTTTGCGTTGAATTTGTCATTTTGTGCCGTGGTGTTTAAACCGCACAGAATAAATTGTCGCGATTTCACCTTTAAAATAGAATTAAAAGAGAAAAAATTTCTCTGTGGAAGGGTTATGTTAGATAAAATTGACCGTAAGCTGCTGGCCTTACTACAGCAGGATTGCACCCTCTCTTTGCAGGCATTGGCTGAAGCCGTTAATCTGACAACCACGCCTTGCTGGAAGCGACTGAAACGGTTGGAGGATGACGGTATCCTTATCGGCAAAGTCGCCCTGTTGGACCCGGAAAAAATTGGCCTCGGTCTGACCGCCTTTGTGCTGATAAAAACGCAACATCACAGCAGCGAATGGTATTGCCGCTTTGTGACGGTGGTTACTGAAATGCCAGAAGTGCTGGGGTTCTGGCGCATGGCCGGGGAATACGATTATCTGATGCGCGTCCAGGTTGCCGATATGAAACGCTACGACGAGTTTTATAAGCGTCTGGTAAACAGCGTGCCGGGGCTGTCGGACGTCACTTCCAGCTTCGCGATGGAACAGATTAAATACACCACTTCTTTACCCATCGAATAAATATCCAGAATCAGGTCAGGACACTACGCGTGCGATTATTTGCTCAATTAAGCTGGTATTTCCGTCGGGAATGGCGTCGCTATCTCGGGGCTGTTGCCTTGCTTGTCATTATCGCGATGCTGCAACTGGTTCCGCCGAAAGTGGTTGGTATTGTTGTCGATGGCGTGACAGAACAACACTTTACTACCGGGCAGATCCTGATGTGGATCGCCACCATGGTGCTGATTGCTGTTGTGGTTTATCTCCTGCGTTACGTCTGGCGCGTATTGCTGTTTGGCGCGTCTTATCAACTGGCTGTTGAACTGCGTGAAGATTATTACCGTCAGCTAAGCCGGCAGCATCCTGAGTTTTACCTGCGTCATCGCACGGGTGACCTCATGGCTCGTGCGACCAATGACGTCGATCGGGTCGTGTTTGCCGCCGGAGAAGGGGTGCTGACGCTGGTGGATTCACTGGTGATGGGCTGCGCTGTGTTGATTATGATGTCTACGCAAATTAGCTGGCAGTTGACCTTATTTGCCCTGTTACCTATGCCAGTGATGGCGATCATGATTAAGCGCAACGGCGATGCCTTGCATGAACGCTTTAAGCTGGCACAGGCGGCGTTTTCCAGTCTTAATGACCGCACCCAGGAAAGCCTCACCAGTATCCGCATGATCAAAGCCTTTGGTCTGGAAGATCGCCAGTCGGCGTTATTTGCCGCGGATGCCGAAGATACCGGCAAAAAAAACATGCGGGTGGCGCGTATTGATGCTCGTTTCGACCCGACCATCTATATCGCGATTGGTATGGCGAACTTGCTGGCGATTGGCGGCGGTAGTTGGATGGTGGTGCAGGGCAGTTTAACGCTGGGCCAGCTCACCAGTTTTATGATGTATTTAGGTCTGATGATTTGGCCGATGCTGGCGCTGGCATGGATGTTTAACATAGTGGAGCGTGGTAGTGCTGCGTACAGCCGTATTCGCGCGATGCTGGCGGAAGCGCCGGTGGTGAACGATGGTAGCGAACCCGTGCCCGAAGGTCGTGGTGAACTGGATGTAAATATTCGCCAGTTTATGTATCCGCAGACTGACCATCCTGCGCTGGAAAACGTCAATTTCGCCCTGAAACCCGGTCAGATGCTGGGTATCTGCGGGCCGACTGGTTCCGGCAAAAGTACCCTGTTGTCGCTCATTCAGCGTCATTTCGACGTCAGCGAGGGGGATATTCGCTTTCATGATATTCCTCTGACGAAGTTACAACTCGATAGCTGGCGTAGCCGCCTGGCGGTGGTCAGCCAGACGCCATTCCTTTTTTCCGACACCGTGGCGAACAACATCGCGCTGGGTTGCCCGAATGCCACACAGCAAGAGATTGAGCATGTCGCGCGGTTAGCCAGCGTACATGACGATATTTTGCGTCTACCGCAAGGTTACGATACAGAGGTGGGCGAGCGCGGCGTGATGCTTTCTGGTGGGCAAAAACAGCGTATCTCCATTGCTCGTGCGTTATTAGTCAACGCGGAAATCCTCATCCTTGATGATGCGCTTTCGGCGGTGGACGGACGCACAGAGCACCAGATCCTGCATAACCTGCGTCAGTGGGGGCAGGGAAGAACGGTAATCATCAGTGCCCATCGCCTTTCGGCACTGACGGAAGCCAGTGAAATTATTGTGATGCAGCACGGACATATCGCCCAGCGTGGCAATCATGATGTGCTGGCACAACAAAGCGGCTGGTATCGCGATATGTATCGCTATCAACAACTGGAGGCGGCGCTCGACGACGCTCCGGAAATTCGCGAGGAGGCCATCGATGCGTAGTTTTAGCCAACTGTGGCCGACTCTCAAGCGCCTGTTAGCGTACGGTTCGCCGTGGCGTAAACCGTTGGGGATCGCGGTCCTGATGATGTGGGTTGCGGCGGCGGCAGAAGTCAGCGGGCCGCTGCTTATCAGCTATTTTATCGACAATATGGTGGCGAAAAATAACCTGCCGTTGAAAGTGGTTGCCGGGCTGGCTGCTGCGTATGTTGGGCTACAACTGTTTGCCGCCGGGCTACATTACGCGCAGTCGCTGCTGTTTAATCGGGCGGCAGTAGGTGTAGTGCAACAGTTGCGTACCGACGTGATGGATGCTGCGTTACGCCAACCGTTGAGTGAGTTTGATACTCAGCCGGTCGGGCAGGTGATTTCCCGCGTTACCAATGATACTGAAGTGATCCGCGACCTCTACGTTACCGTAGTGGCAACGGTCCTGCGTAGCGCCGCCCTGGTGGGTGCGATGCTGGTGGCGATGTTTAGTCTCGACTGGCGAATGGCGCTGGTAGCGATAATGATTTTCCCGGTGGTGCTGGTGGTAATGGTGATATACCAGCGTTACAGCACGCCGATTGTCCGTCGTGTGCGCGCCTATCTGGCAGATATCAACGACGGCTTTAACGAAATCATCAATGGCATGAGCGTCATCCAGCAGTTCCGTCAGCAGGCGCGATTTGGCGAACGTATGGGTGAGGCCAGTCGTTCACACTATATGGCGAGGATGCAAACCCTGCGCCTCGACGGTTTTCTGCTGCGTCCGCTGCTGAGTCTGTTTTCATCGCTCATTCTTTGTGGCTTGTTGATGCTGTTTGGCTTCTCCGCCAGCGGTACCATTGAAGTGGGCGTACTGTATGCGTTTATCAGCTATCTTGGGCGGCTTAACGAACCCTTAATCGAACTGACCACGCAACAAGCGATGCTGCAACAGGCTGTTGTTGCTGGTGAGCGCGTGTTTGAGTTGATGGACGGGCCGCGCCAGCAATATGGCAATGATGATCGCCCGTTGCAGAGCGGCACCATTGAAGTCGATAACGTGTCATTTGCTTATCGCGATAACAATCTGGTGCTGAAGAATATTAATCTCTCTGTGCCTTCGCGTAACTTTGTGGCGCTAGTGGGGCATACCGGCAGTGGAAAAAGTACCCTCGCCAGTTTATTGATGGGCTATTACCCGCTAACGGAAGGTGAGATTCGCCTTGATGGTCGTCCATTAAGTTCGCTAAGTCACAGCGTGCTGCGCCAGGGCGTGGCGATGGTGCAACAAGATCCGGTGGTACTGGCGGATACCTTCCTCGCCAACGTGACGCTGGGACGTGATATCTCCGAAGAACGTGTCTGGCAGGCGCTGGAAACCGTGCAACTGGCGGAGCTGGCGCGCAGCATGAGTGATGGTATTTATACGCCGCTGGGCGAGCAGGGGAATAATCTCTCGGTTGGGCAAAAGCAACTGCTGGCACTGGCGCGCGTGCTGGTGGAGACGCCGCAAATCCTGATCCTTGATGAGGCAACCGCCAGCATTGACTCCGGTACTGAACAGGCGATTCAACACGCACTGGCGGCGGTGCGTGAACACACTACGCTTGTGGTGATTGCTCACCGCTTATCGACCATTGTCGATGCCGACACCATTCTGGTGCTTCATCGTGGGCAAGCCGTGGAACAGGGGACTCACCAGCAACTGCTGGCCGCCCAGGGGCGCTACTGGCAGATGTATCAACTGCAACTTGCGGGCGAAGAGCTGGCAGCCAGCGTGCGTGAAGATGAATCATTGAGCGCCTGAATAGCGCAATATTTCATCGTTGGTGCAAAAATGTAACGCACTGTGCACTGTCATAGTGCGTTTTTGTTTTCAATCTTCTTAACTTCCTGCTCTCTTTCTCGTTTTTCATTTCTGGCACACCGCTTGCAATACCTTATTTGTGTAGCAGAACCATTACCGAATTCTGACCGGAGGGGATCTATGAAGCTGGTGACCGTGATAATCAAACCATTCAAGCTGGAAGACGTTCGTGAAGCGTTATCTTCCATTGGTATTCAGGGCCTGACCGTCACCGAAGTGAAAGGTTTCGGGCGTCAGAAAGGGCATGCCGAGCTGTACCGGGGGGCGGAATACAGCGTCAACTTTCTGCCAAAAGTAAAAATTGATGTGGCGATTGCTGATGACCAACTCGATGAAGTGATCGATATCGTCAGCAAGGCGGCTTACACCGGAAAAATTGGCGACGGCAAAATCTTCGTCGCTGAATTGCAACGCGTCATTCGTATTCGTACCGGCGAAGCCGACGAAGCGGCGCTGTAATCTCTGGCACACAGCAACAGGAACGAAAAATGAAGATAGCGACGATAAAAACTGGGCTTGCTTCACTGGCGATGCTGCCGGGACTGGTAATGGCTGCACCTGCGGTGGCCGATAAAGCCGACAATGCGTTTATGATGATTTGTACTGCGCTGGTGCTGTTTATGACTATTCCGGGGATTGCCCTGTTTTACGGTGGGTTAATTCGCGGCAAAAACGTGCTGTCGATGCTGACGCAGGTGACGGTGACGTTTGCTCTGGTCTGCATTCTCTGGGTGGTTTACGGCTACTCGCTGGCGTTTGGTGAGGGCAACAACTTCTTCGGTAACATTAACTGGTTGATGCTGAAAAACATCGAACTGACGGCGGTGATGGGCAGCATTTATCAGTATATCCACGTGGCGTTTCAGGGATCGTTTGCCTGCATTACCGTCGGCTTGATCGTCGGGGCACTGGCGGAACGGATCCGCTTCTCAGCTGTGCTGATTTTCGTGGTGGTGTGGCTGACGCTTTCTTACATTCCGATTGCGCATATGGTCTGGGGCGGCGGTTTGCTGGCTTCTCACGGTGCGCTGGATTTTGCGGGTGGCACGGTGGTGCACATTAACGCCGCTATTGCAGGTCTGGTGGGCGCATATCTAATTGGCAAACGCGTGGGCTTCGGCAAAGAGGCGTTTAAACCGCACAACCTGCCGATGGTCTTCACCGGGACTGCCATTCTCTATATCGGTTGGTTTGGCTTTAATGCCGGGTCAGCGGGCATGGCGAATGAAATCGCAGCACTGGCATTTGTGAATACTGTGGTCGCAACGGCGGCGGCAATTCTTGGCTGGATCTTCGGTGAATGGGCGCTGCGCGGTAAGCCTTCACTGCTGGGGGCGTGTTCTGGCGCGATTGCCGGTCTGGTCGGCGTGACGCCAGCCTGTGGCTACATTGGTGTTGGCGGCGCGTTGATTATCGGCGTAGTCGCTGGTCTGGCGGGCTTGTGGGGCGTTACCATGCTCAAACGCTTGCTGCGGGTGGATGATCCCTGCGATGTCTTCGGTGTGCACGGCGTTTGTGGCATTGTCGGCTGTATCATGACTGGGATTTTTGCCGCCAGTTCGCTGGGCGGAGTGGGTTTTGCCGAAGGTGTGACGATGGGGCATCAGCTGCTGGTACAGCTGGAAAGTATTGCCATTACGATTGTCTGGTCTGGTGTGGTGGCTTTTATCGGCTACAAACTGGCGGATCTGACGGTTGGTCTGCGTGTACCGGAAGAGCAGGAACGAGAAGGGCTGGACGTCAACAGCCACGGTGAAAATGCCTATAACGCGTAATAAGCACTGCAAAAAACAGCCGGACGGTTTTCACCTCCGGCTGTTTTTTTAATTGTGATTACGCATTACCCCTTCCTGAACGGTCGAGGCAACCAGCACGCCGTCCTGGGTATAAAACTCACCGCGCACAAAGCCGCGTGCGCTGGACGCCGAGGTGCTCTCCACGCTATACAGCAGCCATTCATTCAAATTAAACGGGCGATGGAACCACATGGAATGGTCGATGGTTGCTATCTGAATCCCTGGTTCGAGAAAACCGATGCCGTGCGGCTGTAAAGCTACCGGCAGGAAATTAAGGTCAGAAGCGTAACCGAGCAGATACTGATGAACGCGCAGATCATCCGGTACGCTACCATTTGCGCGGATCCACACCTGACGATGTGGTTCTGCGACATGTCCTTTCAGTGGGTTATGAAACTCCACCGGACGGACTTCCAGCGGACGATCGCAGATGAATTTATCTTTCAGCACTGGCGGCAGCAGGTGCGCCAGCGATTGGGCGATTTGCGTTTCCGAAGGCAGGCCATCAGGCGCTGGCGCGGACGGCATTGTTTTTTGATGTTCGAAACCCGCTTCCGGAGCCTGGAAAGAGGCTGTCATATAGAAAATCGGTTTACCGTTTTGAATAGCAGCAACCCGGCGGGCGCTGAAGCTGTTACCGTCACGCAGCGTTTCGACATCATAAATAATCGGCTTCTTACTGTCGCCTGGGCGAAGAAAGTAGCTGTGAAACGAATGTACCAGCCGCTCTTCAGGGACGGTCTCTTTTGCAGCATACAAGGCCTGACCCACGACCTGGCCGCCAAACACCTGGCGTAAACCTAAATCTTCACTCTGGCCGCGAAAGAGTCCTTCCTCAATTTTTTCCAGATTTAACAATGTCAGTAAATTTTTTAGCGCCTGACTCATATAACTCTCCAGTAACAAAGCTGCCGCAGCAAGCCAAAGTGAGTTGAGTATAACGCAAATTTGCCACTGGTCCGATGGGTGCAATAGTCTGAATTACTAGCCAATTACAGGCAGAAATGCGTGATGTGTGCCACACTTGTTGACGTTACTATTTTGTTAACCACTCTTCCGGCGAGGAAAGTTAGCCCGCTGGTGCATTGATAATAAGGAGAAGTGAATGAAACTCGTGCACATGGTCAGTGGTTTAGCGGTTGCGATTGCGTTGGCGGCTTGCGCAGATAAAAGCGCGGATATTCAGACGCCAGCACCGGCTGCAAATACCTCTATTTCAGCAACACAGCAACCTGCTATCCAGCAACCGAATGTTTCCGGTACCGTCTGGATCCGTCAGAAAGTCGCACTGCCGCCTGATGCCGTGCTGACCGTGACACTTTCTGACGCGTCGTTAGCCGATGCACCGTCAAAAGTACTGGCGCAGAAAGCGGTGCGTACCGAAGGCAAACAGTCACCATTCAGCTTTGTTCTGCCATTTAACCCGGCAGATGTTCAGCCGAACGCGCGTATTCTGTTGAGTGCGGCGATTACCGTGAATGACAAACTGGTATTTATTACCGATACCGTTCAGCCGGTGATCAACCAGGGCGGAACTAAAGCTGACCTGACATTGGTGCCGGTGCAGCAAACCGCCGTGCCGGTTCAGGCCAGCGGGGGCGCAACGACTACCGTACCATCAACTTCACCAACCCAGGTGAATCCGTCTTCGGCAGTTCCAGCTCCTACGCAATATTAAGCGAAGTTAACCCTCTCCGCCCGGAGAGGGTTAGTAGTTCCAGCGATAACGCTGCAAGTCGATTTGCCCTCTTCCTGACACCATCACACCTTCTGCCAGTAATGCCTGTCGCTGACGCTGTAAATCCGGTCCGGTTAGCGAAATGGTGCCGTGGCGATTAACCACCCGATGCCAGGGCAAGGTGCTGCCTTCCGGGAGACGCTTTAACACACCACCCACCTGGCGCGCGGCGCGGGGCGAGCCCGCCAGTTTCGCCACATCACCGTAAGTGGTGACATAGCCTTCGGGAATAGCGGCTACGATTTGCCAGACGCGTTGGGGAAATGAATCTTCTTTTTCCATCTTTTCTTCCTGAGGTAATTTTTCAGCATAATCTGGAAAAACGCCCGAGTGAAGCCGCATTGCGCAAGAAACCAGCATCTGGCACGCAATGGGTTGCAATTAGCCGGGGCAGCAGTGATAATGCGCCTGCGCGTTGGTTCTCAACGCTCTCAATGGGGGCTCTGTTGGTTCTCCCGCAACGCTACTCTGTTTACCAGGTCAGGTCCGGAAGGAAGCAGCCAAGGCAGATGACGTGTGTGCCGGGATGTAGCTGGCAGGGCCCCCACCCATTTCTGCCTCCCCCCGTTTCGTCAAAAAATCCCAACATGGCTAAACTTTAACCACAACTGACGTCGCAAGAATTGTCTGGCTGCGCAGTACGCTTCGGAGGTATGTCTGATGAAGTATGTTGATGGTTTTGTGGTTGCCGTTCCTGCCGATAAAAAGGATGCCTATCGGGAAATGGCCGCTAAGGCCGCGCCATTGTTTAAAGAGTTTGGCGCGCTTCGTATTGTCGAATGCTGGGCCAGCGATGTACCGGATGGCAAAGTGACCGATTTTCGTATGGCGGTGAAAGCGGAAGAGAATGAAGAGGTTGTCTTTAGCTGGATTGAATACCCTTCAAAAGAGGTCCGCGACGCTGCTAATCAAAAGATGATGTCGGACCCACGGATGAAGGAGTTCGGCGAGTCCATGCCGTTTGATGGCAAGCGAATGATCTATGGCGGATTCGAGTCAATCATCGACGAATAGGTAGCGTGACGGGCTGTGCGGCGTGCCGTCAGCCCAAAAATTCACAAATGTTGCTCGGCCCAGCGTAAGAAATCCTCTTTCGGTAATGCCTTGCTATAGAGCCAGCCCTGGCCGTAGTGCACGCCATGCTGGCGTAGCCACTCTTCTTGTTTACTGGTTTCGATTCCCTCCGCTACCATTTTCAGTTTCAGTGTTTTTGCCATTTCGATGATATGTGGCGTGACATTTTTATATTCCAGCGCATCAACGAAAGATTTATCGATCTTCAGAATGTCGACATCCAGATCCTGTAAATAGCTTAAACTTGAATACCCCGTACCAAAATCATCGAGATAAATTTCATGGCCCGCCTCCCGGTAGCGAGAAATTATCGGGGCGCTGGTTTTCGGATCGGCAAACTCGCGTTCAGTGAGTTCAAGCGCGATCTGTCTGGGATTAACCTGATAGTGATTGATCATTTCACGCAGCAATTGCGGGATTTTTTCCGAGGTGAGCACGGTGGATTCAAGATTGATCGAAATATGCTGCTGCGGATGCTGACGCAGCCAGTCGCCCATATCTTCAAAGACACTTTTTATAATCAGTAGCGTCAACGGCTCAGAAAGCCCCGTTTGCTGTGCCAGCGGAATAAAACTATCTGGTGACAACCAACTACCGTCTGTCTGCGGCCAGCGCGCCAGTGCCTCAGCACCGACAATTTTTCCATTGGCTAAGGAGACAATCGGCTGATAGTGCACGCAAATATCACGATTTTCGATAGCATCCTGCAGCCGATGATGCGGTGACTGGATACGGCGCAAAATACGCAGCACAAACATCGCTGCCAGCAGGCCAATCACCAACCCGAGCGGTAACCAAATAAAGACTTGCCGATGCCAGCCTTTCTGCAACATTTTCGTTGAAGCCCAGGTGATGATCGAAATATTCATCTCCGGGAAGGGCTGGATATCGTAAATAATTCCATTATTTTCGATATGCTCACCGGGTGTTTTTTGTAGCCTGGTAATAATTCCCTGAGCAATTTCATCGCTGCTGGTTATGACAACATTATGGGCATTGCCAATAATGGCGGCATCAATTTGCCATGAGCTATAGGGAATGACATCAATAAAGGAAGCGGGGTCGATCATGACGACATAATGTGCCGTTCCTATAGCGACCATGTAACGGATAATGCCTAAATCGTTATGCGATGTTAACCAGACCCGATAACCATCTTTCGAAATTTTACCTGGCTCGGGGAAGGCATCGGGTGGGCTTTCATGCTCCAGAGACGAACACTGGGGAACGTTGTTATCGATATAGACCACTTCCTGAATATAGCGATAACTGTAAGATACCCGACGCATTTTCATGAGATGGGCTGCGCTACAGGCCGCACCTTGCCACCTTTCCAGCTCCTGCAGAGCATCTTTCCCTTGTATCGCCACCTTATTGGCCCGAATAGCGACGCGGGAGGAATAAGTATTCAGCTCTTCAATAAACGATGTTTGTACTTGCTGATGGGCCAGCCAGATGCTTAAGCCGACAGGCAGTAATACTGAAAGAATCAGTACTCCCGAAATCAGGCTGACCAGATGTCGTGTTCTCACCAGCATATCCTTATTAACACAGTGTAGGGAAAGTATATCTGATTGTGGAAAAAGGCTGGCAGGAGATAAGGAGGTAGAGCTGGTATTTCATGAAGCGATGGGTGGAAACGATCGTTGTCATTTGACCAGGCGTAGAGCTTTACGCCTGGTATGTAATCCTAACTTAAGATGTTGATTCGGCGCGAGCGAGGGTAAAAATATCGTAAAAAGACAGTTCACCTTTACGGACGATCATTTTTTGCAGTTGTTCTTTATGAACATCCGCGACACGCGGAGAGTTCAAGATGGCTTCAACCAGCGCGGCAGGTACAAAGCGCGTGTTGTACCATTCGCCGTTATAGCAAACGCGGAAATCAAGCACGTCGATATCTTCATAGCGGTAGCGTGGGTAGACATCGAAAAAGAAGAAACCATTAAGCAGGATAAATAATACAACCAGTAGCCAGACAGAGCCTGACAGCGTTTCGGACTGCAACATCACCGCCAGGGTGGCAAAAAAAGCAACGTACATACCGATAAACAGCCCCGGATGTTTACGGATAAAACTGATACTAAAGCGGGGTTTGTTGTCGCGTTTTTCGCGGGTATTCAGAGACTCAATCGTTTCGGTCAGCAGGCGTTGTATTTCGGTCATCGTTTGCCTTCGTGGTATCTGCAACTTTCCAGGGAACACCCTATTTTAACGTGGGAATAGTAGAGGGAAAGTAACAGATTTGCCACGATTTTGCATAACAGTTGCGAAAAACAGGTTACAATTTTTTAATGATTCTGGCTGGATTACCGCCCACGACAACATTGTCCGGGACATCTTTTGTGACAACTGCACCTGAGGCTACCACGACGTTATCACCAATGGTCACACCAGGGTTAATGACTGCGCGTCCGCCAATCCAGACGTTATTACCGATGGTGACGGGTTTCCCCAGTTCAACACCGCTATTACGTGCTACAGGGTCGATGGGATGTGTTGCCGTGTAGATATGAACACCTGGCGCTAACATACAGTTATCACCGATGCGAATAGGGCAGACATCAAGCATCACGCAATCGAAGTTGGCGAAAAAATTATTGCCGAGAAAAATGTTATAGCCATAGTCACAGCGAAACGTTGGCTCAATATAAGCCTCTGTCACCTGACCGAATAATTCAGCGAGAATTTGCTGGCGTAATGTTTCCTCTTCCGCCAGGGAATGATTGTATCGGTGAATAAGCTGACGAGCGCGCAGGCGATCGCGAGATAACGTCTCATCTGCCGAGCGATACAACTCACCAGCAATCATCTTTTCTTTTTCTGTGCTCATTACTGACCTCCGGTTGCTGAAAATGCGGCAACACAGTAAGACGAAAAGTCAGTGAAGAGAACGTTCCCATTACGTCTGTGTGATGAAGATCACATAGGGTGCGCCTTCATGGCGATAAAGTATAAAATTCTTAATAAACAGCTGGTTATAGCTCCGAAAGCCAATTATTTATTAGCGAATAAATTTCCATACTGAGGAAGGGATCTTGTCGTACAGTTTATTCATAGTCAATTCGGCGAGGCGGTGATCTGCGGCTGAGTAAAATACCGCCAGTTCATTATCTGATAATTCGTATTTATTTTTCTCGATAACACGCTCCAGCGTGTCAATTGTCTGGCAACGACGCAAACGCATTAAATAATCGGTTTTCGTTAAAGGTTTTTCGGACATACTTCTACCCATGGTTGTAATAATTCTAACAAGATAAACTCGCAGGATTCTCTTTCGTCGCATTGACAAAACAACGGAATAGTCGATTACCTGACTTCCGCCATTTTTGAAGATCCTGCATATTAATACCATAACTACTGAACAACATAAAGGTGTCATCCAGATATTCGTCGATCTGCTCAATGAGCTTATTGTCTTCATTATACTTAATTTTGTAATTAAGTGCGAAGGTCGCAATATGCTCAATCAGTTCATTCAACTGGAGGTTGATCGCCGAGGTTGGGTCGTTAACCCAGCCATGGTTGCTTTCTTCAAGGTTTGCAAGGCAATCATGATACAGGGTTTCACAGAGAAACTTAAGCTGTGCGATATCATGTCTTTTGGGTGAGTATTCATCCATAACGCGTCCCCTTCTTAGCGGTTGAACTAACGGACACCTTTCGGGATGGAAAAAACTTACTGACCTGGACTTGCCCTCTCGTTTGTTAGCTTAACTATAAGCCACTCTTTGCAGGTTTTCATCGCATTATTACGAAAAATTACAAATAGGAAGGAAGCGGGATAGGACTCATTTTTTCATACTAGCACCAACCCGCTGCAGGTAAAAGCAGTTTGCTCGAACTGTTCATAACATTTCAAGATTATCGCCTGATGAAATTGGTCACACTAATACCAGGAATGCTCTGAATATGTCGTAATAACCGAGGAATGAATAAAGAATTACCGCAAATAATTAAGAAAAGCCTCTAAATGATTATGGATTATTAAATCTATTAGCCCTGCTTAATATAAATTAACTAACAATCAGTATTTTTTATGAATTTTATGCGAAGTTAATACTGGTTTTCATATGAGATTCTGAGTTGATTGTTCAGTTCCCCATTCAACTCGTAGGTTATGCATCTAAAAAAGGCCGCTTGCGCGGCCTTAGTGATTACACGTTGTATCAATGATGATCGACAGTATGGCTGTGCTCGATATCTTCATTCTTGCGGCTAAAGCGGCGGCGAACCACCACAAAGAATACCGGGACGAAGAAGATTGCCAGTACCGTTGCGGTCACCATCCCGCCCATTACACCGGTACCTACTGCGTTCTGCGCGCCGGAACCAGCACCAGTACTGATAACCAGCGGCATAACGCCGAGGATAAACGCCAGCGAGGTCATCAGGATCGGACGTAAACGCATCCGCACCGCATCAAGCGTCGCTTCAATCAGACCTTTACCTTCTTTATCCATCAAGTCTTTGGCGAATTCGACGATAAGTATCGCGTTCTTCGCCGACAACCCAATGGTTGTGAGCAGGCCTACCTGGAAGTACACGTCATTGGTCAGGCCACGGAAGGTGGCTGCCAGCAAGGCACCGATAACCCCCAGCGGAACGACCAGCATAACGGAGAACGGAATCGACCAGCTCTCGTACAGCGCCGCCAGACACAGGAACACGACAATCAACGAAATCGCGTACAGTGAAGGTGCCTGGTTGCCGGAGAGACGTTCCTGATAGGACATCCCCGTCCAGTCATAGCCAACACCGGTAGGCAGTTTACTCGCCAGTTGTTCCATCAGCTCCATTGCTTCACCGGTACTTTTACCCGGTGCTGCCTGGCCTAAGATTTCCATGGATGGCAGGCCGTTGTAACGTTCCAGACGCGGCGAACCGTACTCCCAACGAGAAGAGGAGAACGCCGAGAACGGCACCATCTGACCATCAGCAGCACGAACATACCAGTCGCCGATATCATCCGGCAGCATACGGTATTTCGCTTCTGACATGACGTAAACTTTCTTCACACGACCGCGGTCGATAAAGTCGTTCACATAGCTACCGCCCCATGCAGCGCCCAGAGTGGTGTTAATGTCGTTGATAGAAACACCCAGCGCCTGCGCTTTTTCCTGGTCGATATCAATCTTAAACTGCGGGGTATCTTCCAGACCGTTTGGACGTACGCTGGTCAACATATCAGGGTGCTTCGCTGCTTCTGCAAGCAGCTGGTTACGCGCCTGAGTCAGTTTTTCGTGACCAAGGCCAGCCTGGTCAATCAGCTCAAAGTCAAAGCCGGTTGCAGTACCCAGTTCCACGATTGCGGGCAGGTTAAAGGCGAAAACCATCGCATCTTTGATTTGCGAGAAAGCGCGTGTTGCACGCATGGTAATCGCTTCAACTTTGTTTTCTTCGCCCGGACGATCGGCCCAGTCCTTCAAGGAAACGAACGCAATACCGGTATTCTGACCTCGTCCCGCAAAGCCGAAGCCGTTAACGGCGAACACCGACTCAACGTTGTTCTTTTCTTTGGTCAGATAGTAATTCGTTACCTCATTGAGCACTTTCTGCGTACGTTCCTGCGTTGCACCTGCTGGCAGCTGAACCATGGTCATAAATACGCCCTGGTCCTCATCTGGCAAGAAGGAGCTTGGCAGACGCACAAACAGATAGGCCATGCCGACCACGATGATTAGATACAGCACCAGGTAACGCCCCGTACTGCGCAGAATACCGCCTACGCTGTCGGTGTAGTGGTGCGTGCTCTTCTCGAACATGCGGTTAAACCAGCCGAAGAAGCCTTTTTTACCTTCTCCGTGATCGCCTTTGGCAATCGGTTTCAGCATGGTGGCACAAAGAGCCGGAGTCAGAATCAACGCCACCAGTACCGACAGCGCCATTGCTGAAACAATGGTAATAGAGAACTGACGATAGATAGCACCAGTAGAACCGCCAAAGAAGGCCATCGGTACGAATACCGCCGACAGTACCATCGCGATACCGACCAGAGCGCCCTGAATCTGCCCCATCGACTTACGGGTGGCTTCTTTTGGCGGCAAACCTTCTTCCGCCATCACACGCTCAACGTTTTCTACCACAACGATGGCGTCATCCACCAACAGGCCGATGGCGAGCACCATCCCGAACATTGTTAGCGTGTTTATCGAGAAGCCAAAGGCGGCAAGGACGGCAAAGGTCCCAAGCAATACCACCGGTACGGCAATGGTCGGAATCAACGTCGCGCGGAAGTTCTGCAAGAACAGATACATAACCAGGAACACGAGGATGATCGCTTCGACCAGCGTTTTTACCACTTCGTGAATAGAGATTTTCACGAACGGTGTGGTGTCGTACGGGTAAACAATTTTCAGACCCGACGGGAAGAACGGTTCCATCTTCGCCAGTTCAGCACGGATTGCCGCAGCGGTATCCAGCGCGTTCGCGCCCGTCGCCAGCTTGATCCCCAGACCAGAAGCCGGTTGGCCGTTAAACTCTGCGATGATGTCGTAGTTCTCACCACCCAGCTCAATTTTCGCGACGTCACGCAGCAGCACGCGGGAACCATCCTGATTCACTTTCAGCAGGATTTTGCCGAACTCTTCAGTAGAGGTCAGACGCGTCTGAGCAATAATAGAGGCGTTAAGCTGTTGGCCTTTCACCGGCGGCGTACCACCGAGCTGACCCGCCGCAACCTGGGCGTTCTGCGCTTTGATGGCGGTAATGACATCAACCGGCGTTAGCTGGAATTTGTTCAGTTCATTCGGGTTCATCCAGATACGCATCGCATACTGTGAACCGAACAGCTGAACGTCACCCACGCCCGACGTACGGCTGATGGCGTCTTTCATATTCGCCGCCACGTAGTCGGAGATATCCTCCTGCGTCATGGTGCCATCGGTGTTGATAACGCCGACAACCATCAGGAAGCTACTGGACGATTTCTCAACGCTCACCCCTTGCTGCTGTACTTCTTGCGGCAGCAACGGCATTGCCAGCTGCAGTTTGTTCTGCACCTGAACCTGCGCGATATCCGCATCAGTACCAGACTCAAAGGTCAGGGTGATCTGCACGGTACCCGTGGAGTCACTGTTAGAGGACATGTACATCAGGTTATCGATACCATTCATATTCTGTTCGATAACCTGTGTCACCGTGTCCTGCACTGTTTTCGCATCAGCGCCAGGGTAGGAGGCGGAGATCGTTACTGCCGGCGGAGCAATCGTAGGATATTGCGCCACCGGCAGTTTGAGGATCGCCAGCCCCCCTGCCAACATGATGATAATGGCGATCACCCACGCAAAAATCGGGCGATCGATAAAGAAATTAGGCATGTCTTAACGGCTCCTGTTTAAGTTAAGACTTGGACTGTTCAGGCTGAGTACCGCTTGCGGCTTGCTGGTTATTATCAGCGGTAACTTCTTGTGCTTTTACCTGGACACCAGGACGCACTTTCTGCAGCCCACTTATTACTACGCGATCGCCTGCTTTCAGACCTTCTGTCACCAGCCACTTATCGCCAATAGCCTGGCTTGCAACGATCGGACGGGTTTCCACTTTGTCATCCGCGCCTACCACCAGTACGGTAGCATCGCCACGCGGCGTACGGGTTACACCTTGTTGCGGGACTAAAATGGCGTTTGGATTAAGCCCTTCTTCCAGACGTGCGCGCACGAACATACCCGGCAGCAGAGTGTGATCCGGGTTCGGGAAGATAGCGCGTAGGGTGATAGACCCGGTGGTCTGATCGACAGTAACGTCAGAGAACTCCAGCGTACCGTCCTGTGGGAACTTAATGCCGTCACTGGTGATCAGCGACACTTTGGCTTTGCCGTTCTCTTGTTTCAGCGTGCCATTTGCCAGTTCCTGTTTCAGGCGCAGGAAGTCGTTGCTGGACTGAGTCACATCAACGTAGATCGGATCAAGTTGCTGCACGGTTGCCAGCGCAGTCGCCTGACCGTTTTGCACCAGGGCACCTTCCGTCACGTTTGACTTACCAATGCGGCCGCTAATTGGAGAGGTGACTTTGGTGTAAGCCAGATTGATACGCGCAGTTTCAACGGCAGCTTTCGCCGCAGTTACCGCGGCATTCGCCTGTTGCGCATCAGCCAGAGCCTGATCGTACTCTTGCTTACTGATGTACTGCGTACCCAGCAGTTTCTGATAACGATTCACCGTCAATTGCGCGATATTGGCTGCAGCCTGGGCTTTCGCTAAATCGCCTTTCGCACTGTCGTATGTCGCCTGATAGGTCGCAGGATCAATCTGATAGAGAGAGACACCTGCTTCGATGTCGCTACCTTCTTTGAAATTACGCTTCAGGATAATCCCGCTAACTTGAGGACGAACTTCTGCGATCCGGTAGGCACTGGTGCGACCCGGAAGCTCGGTTGTGATCTGCAGAGGTTCAGTTTTGACTGTAACTACGCCAACGGCGGGCATCTGCTGGCCACCTTGTTGGGCCTGTTTGTCGTCACATCCTGTTAGGGCTAAGCTGCCTGAGAGCATCAGAACGACCGCCAGAGGCGTAAACCCTCTGTTTTTGTTCATATGTAAACCTCGAGTGTCCGATTTCAAATTGGTCAATGGTCAAAAGTTAATAAACCCATTGCTGCGTTTATATTATCGTCGTGCTATGGTACATACATTCACAAATGTATGTAAATCTAACGCCTGTAAATTCACGAACATATGGCACGAAAAACCAAACAAGAAGCGCAGGAAACGCGCCAACACATCCTCGATGTGGCTTTACGTCTTTTCTCACAGCAGGGGGTATCATCCACCTCGCTGGGCGAGATTGCAAAAGCAGCTGGCGTTACGCGCGGTGCAATCTACTGGCATTTTAAAGACAAGTCGGATTTGTTCAGTGAGATCTGGGAACTGTCAGAATCCAATATTGGTGAACTAGAGCTTGAGTATCAGGCAAAATTCCCTGGCGATCCACTCTCAGTATTAAGAGAGATATTAATTCATGTTCTTGAATCCACGGTGACAGAAGAACGGCGTCGATTATTGATGGAGATTATATTCCACAAATGCGAATTTGTCGGAGAAATGGCTGTTGTGCAACAGGCACAACGTAATCTCTGTCTGGAGAGTTATGACCGTATAGAACAAACGTTAAAACATTGTATTGAAGCGAAAATGTTGCCTGCGGATTTAATGACGCGTCGCGCAGCAATTATTATGCGCGGCTATATTTCCGGCCTGATGGAAAACTGGCTCTTTGCCCCGCAATCTTTTGATCTTAAAAAAGAAGCCCGCGATTACGTCGCCATCTTACTGGAGATGTATCTCCTGTGCCCCACGCTTCGTTACCCTGCCACTAACGAATAACCCTGAATCTGACTCCAGGATTTTTCCTGGACATTTTCGCCGTTGCTATTCTGGTTCATTGCGTCGTGATATTCTTGCGGTTTGACTTTTTCAGGTCGTTCTTCAGGTTCAGAAACCTTCATTCATCATGACTATGTTCCAGTATTACAAACGATCACGGCATTTTGTTTTTTCAGCATTCATTGCTTTTGTTTTGGTCTTGTTATGCCAGAATGCGGCGTTTGCGCGGGCGCCATCGAATGGTGATCTGCCGACAAAAGCGGACCTGCAGGCACAACTTGACTCACTGAATAAACAAAAAGATCTTTCTGCTCAGGACAAACTGGTGCAGCAGGATCTGACAGATACATTAGCCACCCTCGATAAAATCGATCGCATAAAAGAAGAGACAGTTCAGCTACGGCAAAAAGTCGCTGAAGCGCCGGAAAAAATGCGTCAGGCGACCGCGGCGTTAACAGCACTTAGCGATGTCGATAACGACGAAGAAACGCGCAAAATTCTGAGCACGCTTTCGTTGCGCCAGCTGGAAACTCGCGTTGCCCAGGCGCTGGACGATTTGCAAAACGCACAAAACGATCTGGCGTCTTATAACAGCCAGCTGGTTTCGTTACAGACGCAGCCCGAACGCGTGCAAAATGCGATGTATAACGCTTCGCAGCAGCTGCAACAAATTCGCAGCCGCCTGGATGGCACTGATGTCGGCGAGACTGCCTTACGTCCCAGCCAGAAAGTGTTAATGCAGGCTCAGCAGGCTTTGCTGAATGCCGAGATTGACCAGCAGCGTAAAAGCCTGGAAGGGAACACCGTCTTACAGGATACCTTGCAAAAGCAGCGTGATTACGTGACGGCGAACAGTGCTCGTCTGGAACACCAGTTGCAACTGTTGCAAGAAGCGGTAAACAGTAAGCGCCTGACCTTAACCGAAAAAACGGCGCAGGAAGCCGTCTCTCCGGATGAAGCTGCACGTATTCAGGCTAATCCGCTGGTGAAGCAGGAACTGGAAATTAACCAGCAGTTAAGTCAGCGTCTGATTACCGCGACTGAAAACGGTAATCAGTTGATGCAGCAAAACATTAAAGTCAAAAACTGGCTGGAGCGGGCGCTGCAATCGGAACGCAATATTAAAGAGCAGATTGCCGTCCTGAAGGGCAGCCTGCTGTTGTCTCGTATCCTTTACCAGCAACAACAAACGCTGCCCTCGGCGGATGAACTGGAAAACATGACCAACCGCATCGCGGATTTGCGTCTCGAACAGTTTGAAGTCAACCAGCAGCGTGATGCGCTCTTCCAGAGTGATGCGTTCGTTAACAAGCTGGAAGAAGGCCACGCCAACGAAGTTAACAGTGAAGTTCATGACGCATTACTCCAGGTTGTGGATATGCGTCGCGAACTGCTGGATCAGCTTAATAAACAGTTGGGTAACCAGTTGATGATGGCCATTAACCTGCAAATCAACCAGCAGCAGTTAATGAGCGTGTCGAAAAACCTGAAATCGATCCTGACTCAGCAAATCTTTTGGGTGAACAGTAACCGTCCAATGGACTGGGACTGGATCAAAGCGTTCCCACAAACGCTGAAAGATGAATTTAAGTCGATGAAGATCACGGTAAACTGGGAAAAAGCCTGGCCTGCCGTCTTTATCGCTTTCCTCGCTGGTTTACCACTGCTATTAATTGCCGGGCTGATCCACTGGCGTCTGGGATGGCTGAAAGCGTATCAACAAAAACTGGCTTCCGCTGTGGGTTCCCTGCGTAACGACAGCCAGCTCAACACACCAAAAGCGATCCTTATCGACCTGATCCGTGCGCTGCCGGTGTGCCTGATTATTCTCGCGGTTGGTCTGATTCTGCTAACCATGCAGCTCAACATCAGCGAACTGCTGTGGTCGTTCAGTAAAAAACTGGCGATTTTCTGGCTGGTGTTTGGCCTGTGCTGGAAGGTACTGGAGAAAAATGGCGTTGCCGTGCGTCACTTCGGCATGCCGGAACAGCAGACCAGCCACTGGCGTCGGCAAATTGTCCGCATCAGTCTCGCGTTGCTGCCTATCCATTTCTGGTCTGTGGTGGCAGAACTTTCCCCGCTGCATCTGATGGATGATGTGCTGGGGCAGGCGATGATTTTCTTCAACTTGCTGCTGATTGCCTTCCTGGTGTGGCCGATGTGCCGCGAAAGCTGGCGTGATAAAGAGTCGCACACCATGCGACTGGTCACCATTACCGTACTGTCGATTATCCCGATTGCGTTGATGGTGCTGACCGCCACGGGTTATTTCTACACCACGCTGCGCCTCTCCGGGCGTTGGATTGAAACCGTTTATTTGGTGATCATCTGGAACCTGCTGTACCAGACGGTATTGCGCGGCTTAAGCGTAGCGGCGCGGCGTATCGCCTGGCGTCGTGCGCTGGCGCGTCGGCAGAATCTGGTGAAAGAGGGCGCAGAAGGGGCTGAACCGCCGGAAGAACCCACCATTGCACTGGAGCAGGTTAACCAGCAGACGCTGCGTATTACCATGTTGCTGATGTTTGCGCTGTTCGGTGTCATGTTCTGGGCGATTTGGTCAGATTTGATTACCGTGTTCAGCTATCTCGACAGCATTACGCTCTGGCATTACAACGGCACTGAAGCTGGCGCTGCGGTGGTGAAAAACGTCACCATGGGCAGTCTGTTGTTTGCGATTATCGCCTCAATGGTAGCCTGGGCGTTGATTCGCAACCTGCCTGGTTTGCTGGAAGTATTGGTGCTCTCGCGACTGAATATGCGCCAGGGCGCGTCGTATGCCATTACTACCATCCTTAACTACATCATCATTGCCGTTGGTGCGATGACGGTGTTCGGATCGCTGGGTGTCTCGTGGGATAAACTCCAGTGGCTGGCGGCGGCATTATCCGTAGGTCTTGGTTTTGGTTTACAAGAGATCTTCGGTAACTTCGTCTCCGGTTTGATTATCCTGTTCGAACGTCCGGTGCGCATTGGCGATACGGTAACCATTGGTAGCTTCTCGGGGACGGTAAGTAAGATTCGTATTCGTGCGACAACGATTACCGATTTCGATCGCAAAGAAGTGATCATCCCGAACAAAGCGTTTGTTACCGAGCGTCTGATCAACTGGTCGTTAACCGACACCACCACGCGTCTGGTGATCCGCCTGGGCGTGGCCTATGGCTCCGATCTGGAAAAAGTGCGTAAAGTGTTGCTGAAGGCGGCGACTGAGCACCCAAGGGTGATGCACGAACCCATGCCGGAAGTCTTCTTTACGGCGTTTGGTGCCAGCACGTTGGATCACGAGCTGCGCCTGTACGTGCGTGAACTGCGTGACCGCAGTCGTACTGTCGATGAGCTGAACCGTACTATTGATCAGCTGTGCCGTGAAAACGACATCAACATTGCCTTTAACCAGCTTGAAGTGCATCTGCACAACGAGAAGGGCGATGAGGTGACGGAAGTAAAACGCGACTACAAAGGCGACGATCCGACACCAGCGGTTGGGTAATAACCAAAGGGGGCGACATTTAGTTGCCCCGAGATTACTGACAAAGTGCGCGTTGTTCATGCCGGATGCGGCGTGACCGCCTTATCCGGCCTACGAAACCGCAAGAATTCAATATATTGCAGGAGCGGTGTAGGCCTGATAAGCGTAGCGCATCAGGCAGTTTTGCGTTTGCCCGCAATCTTAGGGGACATTTAGCGGCCCCATTTATTTCTCACTTTTCCGCCTCATCATCGCGCGTTAATTTCTTTTCATAATCGCGTTTTACAATATCCAGCGCACGCAGCACGGTGCGCGCTGGGATCTGATTTTCTTCCAGCAGCACAATCAAATCGACAGCCAGTTTGACATCGTCAGGGGCATTTTCCAGTGACATACTCTCTCCATTGCTAGCGGGTTAAACGCGCTAACCTGTTTTCGATTTTTTCCAGCGCATGGCGGCAGCGTGCCAGGCGCGCTTCATAAGCTTCTACTTCACGATGCAGCGTTTGCTGTTCCACGAGATCGGTCACCCGCGCCAGGCGGGCTTTACGTTCGGCAACCATCTCACGAAGTCGCCGCTCAAAATCCTGATGCTGAATACGTTTACGCTGCCAGCGGGCAATTTTCGGTGGCGCACTGTCCCACTCGCGCAATGACCAGGCGGAGGCTTCACGCGCGATGGCTTCCAGTTGTGCAGCCAGATGTTCCGCCAGCCAGGCCACTTGCGGCAGCTGTTGCTGCTCAACCGCATGACGAAGCGCAGCCAGATTATCGCCCGCCTCATCGAGACAAGCCTGTAGTGTTGTCGCACGGGTCTGAAAAAGGTGCCTGTCAAAACGGGCACTTAGCGTGGCAAATTGCGCTACCGGGGCACAACGCTGACGCAGCGTGGCGAGCTGTCCTTCCAGTTTTTCCAGCAGCAGGGCGGTTTTCACGATAAGACCTCAATGAAAATGATAATTGTTATGCTAAAGTAGCCACTCTGTAAGCTGACAACACTCAATATGCAACGAATCATTTTAATCATCATTGGCTGGCTGGCGGTAGTGCTGGGTACGCTAGGCGTGGTATTACCGGTATTACCGACGACGCCGTTTATCCTGCTGGCGGCCTGGTGCTTTGCCCGTTCTTCCCCGCGCTTTCACGCCTGGTTGCTGTACCGCTCATGGTTTGGCAGCTATCTACGTTTCTGGCAGAAACATCATGCGATGCCGCGCGGCGTCAAACCGCGGGCGATTTTGCTTATTTTGCTCACGTTTGCCATTTCTTTGTGGTTCGTCCAGATGCCATGGGTGCGCATCATGTTGCTGGTAATTCTCGCCTGTTTGCTTTTTTATATGTGGCGAATTCCGGTGATTGATGAAAAGCAAGAAAAGCACTGAAGCACAACAATCGCAGTTGCAATTATTGCGTACAGCCAGTACATTCTGGCGTTTTCGAGCACAGGCGCAGGCGGTCAAAGGTTAAACAACTGTTACTTTTGATACGTTTAAAACGCGCCGTGAGTACCACCGTAACAAGCAGGCATACACTTATGACCGCGACTGCACAGCAGCTTGAGTATCTCAAAAATAGCATCAAAAGCATTCAGGACTACCCAAAACCCGGCATTCTTTTCCGTGATGTCACCAGCTTACTGGAAGACCCGAAAGCTTACGCTCTCAGCATCGACTTGCTGGTTGAGCGTTACAAAAATGCGGGCATTACCAAAGTTGTCGGCACCGAAGCGCGTGGCTTCTTGTTTGGCGCTCCGGTAGCTCTGGGTCTGGGCGTTGGCTTTGTACCGGTCCGTAAACCGGGCAAACTGCCGCGTGAGACCATCAGTGAAACTTACGATCTGGAATACGGCACCGATCAGCTGGAAATCCACGTTGATGCCATCAAACCGGGCGACAAAGTTCTGGTGGTGGACGACCTGCTGGCAACCGGCGGCACTATCGAAGCGACCGTTAAACTGATCCGTCGTCTGGGTGGTGAAGTGGCTGATGCTGCGTTCATTATCAACCTGTTCGATCTCGGCGGCGAACAGCGTCTCGAAAAACAGGGCATTACCAGCTACAGCCTTGTTCCGTTCCCGGGCCATTAATTATCGTCAGTCTTGCGCTGCTCACGCTACGGGCAGCACAAGATGTGCATTCAGCCTCGCCGTTCTGACGGGGCTGTGTTAGCATTACCCCTTCGTGAATCCACCTTCCAGCGTTTCAGAGCCTGCCAATGAGTTATCAGGTCTTAGCCCGAAAATGGCGCCCACAAACCTTTGCTGACGTCGTCGGCCAGGAACATGTGCTGACCGCACTGGCGAACGGCTTGTCGTTAGGGCGTATTCATCATGCTTATCTTTTTTCCGGCACCCGTGGCGTCGGAAAAACCTCTATCGCCCGACTGCTGGCGAAGGGGCTAAACTGCGAAACCGGCATTACCGCGACGCCGTGCGGCGTGTGCGATAACTGTCGTGAAATTGAGCAGGGGCGCTTTGTCGATCTGATTGAAATCGACGCCGCCTCGCGCACCAAAGTCGAAGATACCCGCGACCTGCTGGATAACGTCCAGTACGCGCCAGCGCGTGGTCGTTTTAAAGTTTATCTGATCGACGAAGTGCATATGCTGTCGCGCCACAGCTTTAACGCACTGTTAAAAACCCTTGAAGAACCGCCGGAGCACGTCAAGTTTCTGCTGGCGACGACCGATCCGCAGAAATTGCCGGTGACGATTTTGTCACGCTGCCTGCAATTTCATCTCAAGGCGCTGGATGTCGAGCAAATTCGCCATCAGCTTGAGCACATCCTCAACGAAGAACATATCGCTCACGAGCCGCGGGCGCTGCAACTGCTGGCGCGCGCCGCTGAAGGCAGCTTGCGAGATGCCCTAAGTTTAACCGACCAGGCAATTGCCAGCGGTGACGGCCAGGTTTCAACCCAGGCGGTCAGTGCGATGCTGGGTACGCTTGACGACGATCAGGCGCTGTCGCTGGTTGAAGCGATGGTTGAAGCCAACGGCGAGCGTGTAATGTCGCTGATTAATGAAGCCGCCGCTCGTGGTATTGAGTGGGAAGCGTTGCTGGTAGAAATGCTCGGCCTGTTGCACCGCATTGCAATGGTGCAACTTTCCCCTGCTGCGCTGGGCAACGACATGGCCGCCATCGAGCTGCGGATGCGTGAACTGGCGCGCACCATACCGCCGACGGATATTCAGCTTTACTATCAAACGCTGTTGATTGGTCGCAAAGAATTACCGTATGCGCCGGACCGCCGCATGGGCGTTGAGATGACGCTGTTGCGCGCACTGGCGTTTCATCCGCGTATGCCGCTGCCTGAGCCAGAAGTGCCACGCCAGTCTTTTGCGCCCGTCGCGCCAACGGCAGTAATGACGCCAACCCAGGTGCCGCCGCAACCGCAATCAGCTCCGCAGCAGGCACCGACTGTACCGCTCTCAGAAACCACCAGCCAGGTGCTGGCGGCGCGCCAACAACTGCAGCGCGCACAGGGAGCAACCAAAGCAAAAAAGAGTGAACCGGCAGCCGCTACCCGCGCGCGGCCGGTGAATAACGCTGCGCTGGAAAGACTGGCTTCGGTCACCGATCGCGTTCAGGCGCGTCCGGTGCCATCGGCGCTGGAAAAAGCACCAGCCAAAAAAGAAGCGTATCGCTGGAAGGCGACCACTCCAGTGATGCAGCAAAAAGAAGTGGTCGCCACGCCGAAGGCGCTGAAAAAAGCGCTGGAACATGAAAAAACGCCGGAACTGGCGGCAAAGCTGGCGGCAGAAGCCATTGAGCGCGATCCTTGGGCGGCACAGGTGAGCCAACTTTCGCTACCAAAACTGGTCGAACAGGTGGCGTTAAATGCCTGGAAAGAGGAGAGCGACAACGCAATATGCCTGCATTTGCGCTCCTCTCAGCGGCATTTAAACAACCGCGGTGCACAGCAAAAACTGGCTGAAGCGTTGAGCACGTTAAAAGGTTCAACGGTTGAACTGACTATCGTTGAAGATGATAATCCCGCGGTGCGCACGCCGCTGGAATGGCGTCAGGCGATATACGAAGAAAAACTTGCGCAGGCGCGCGAGTCCATTATTGCGGATAATAATATTCAGACCCTGCGTCGGTTCTTCGATGCGGAGCTGGATGAAGAAAGTATCCGCCCCATTTGATCGTAAGCACAGCTTACGTTCGTCATCCTTAACGTGATTGAGAGAGAAACCTATGTTTGGTAAAGGCGGTCTGGGTAACCTGATGAAGCAAGCCCAGCAGATGCAAGAAAAAATGCAGAAAATGCAGGAAGAGATCGCGCAGCTGGAAGTGACCGGCGAATCTGGCGCAGGTCTGGTAAAAGTGACCATCAACGGTGCACACAACTGCCGTCGCGTAGAGATCGACCCGAGCCTGCTGGAAGACGACAAAGAGATGCTGGAAGATCTGGTGGCTGCAGCATTCAACGACGCAGCACGTCGTATCGAAGAAACGCAGAAAGAAAAAATGGCCTCTGTTTCCTCCGGAATGCAGCTGCCGCCTGGCTTTAAGATGCCGTTCTGATGCAAACCAGCCCGCTGTTAACACAGCTTATGGAAGCACTGCGCTGTCTGCCGGGCGTTGGCCCGAAGTCGGCGCAGCGTATGGCGTTCACGCTGCTTCAGCGCGATCGTAGCGGCGGGATGCGTCTGGCGCAGGCGCTCACCCGGGCGATGTCGGAAATCGGCCACTGCGCCGATTGCCGCACCTTCACCGAACAGGAAGTCTGTAACATCTGTTCGAATCCGCGTCGTCAGGAAAACGGTCAAATCTGCGTGGTGGAGAGTCCGGCGGACATTTACGCCATTGAGCAGACGGGGCAGTTTTCAGGTCGTTATTTTGTGTTGATGGGGCACCTGTCACCGCTGGACGGCATCGGTCCGGATGATATCGGGCTTGATCGTCTGGAACAGCGTCTGGCAGAGGAAAAAATCACTGAAGTGATCCTCGCCACCAACCCCACGGTTGAAGGTGAAGCTACCGCTAACTACATTGCCGAGCTTTGCGCGCAATATGACGTGGAAGCCAGCCGAATCGCTCATGGCGTACCGGTTGGCGGCGAGCTGGAAATGGTCGATGGCACCACGCTGTCACACTCCCTTGCCGGGCGTCATAAGATTCGTTTTTAAGCAAACGAGAGCAGGATCACCTGCTCTCGCTTGAAATTATTCTCCCTTGTCCCCATCTCTCCCTCATCCTGTTTTTAACCTTAAAATGGCATTATTGAGGTAGACCTACATGAAAGGACAAGAAACTCGTGGTTTTCAGTCAGAAGTGAAACAGCTTCTGCACCTGATGATCCATTCTCTCTATTCCAATAAAGAAATCTTCCTGCGTGAGCTTATCTCTAACGCCTCCGATGCGGCGGACAAGCTGCGTTTCCGCGCGCTCTCTAACCCGGACCTGTACGAAGGTGATGGCGAACTGCGCGTTCGTGTCTCTTTCGATAAAGACAAGCGCACGCTTACCATCTCCGATAACGGCGTGGGGATGACCCGCGACGAAGTGATTGACCATCTGGGGACTATCGCTAAATCCGGCACCAAATCATTCCTCGAATCCCTGGGTTCTGACCAGGCGAAAGACAGCCAACTGATCGGTCAGTTTGGTGTTGGTTTCTACTCTGCGTTTATCGTGGCCGACAAAGTGACCGTGCGTACTCGCGCGGCAGGCGAAAAACCAGAAAACGGCGTCTTCTGGGAATCGGCTGGCGAAGGTGAATATACCGTTGCCGACATCACCAAAGAAGATCGTGGTACTGAAATCACCCTGCATCTGCGTGAAGGCGAAGACGAGTTCCTCGATGACTGGCGCGTGCGTTCCATCATCAGCAAATACTCCGACCATATCGCGCTGCCGGTAGAGATCGAAAAACGCGAAGAGAAAGACGGCGAAACCGTTATCTCCTGGGAGAAAATCAACAAAGCGCAGGCGCTGTGGACCCGTAACAAGTCGGAAATCACCGACGAAGAGTACAAAGAGTTCTACAAACACATCGCCCACGACTTTAACGATCCGCTGACCTGGAGCCACAACCGCGTTGAAGGTAAGCAGGAGTACACCAGCCTGCTGTATATTCCGTCGCAGGCACCGTGGGATATGTGGAACCGCGATCATAAACACGGCCTGAAACTGTATGTTCAGCGTGTGTTCATCATGGACGACGCAGAACAGTTCATGCCGAACTATCTGCGCTTCGTGCGTGGTCTGATTGACTCCAGCGATCTGCCGCTGAATGTTTCCCGTGAAATCCTCCAGGACAGCACGGTAACGCGTAACCTGCGCAATGCGCTGACCAAGCGTGTGCTGCAAATGCTGGAAAAACTGGCGAAAGACGATGCGGAAAAATACCAGACCTTCTGGCAACAGTTTGGCCTGGTACTGAAAGAAGGTCCGGCGGAAGATTTCGCTAACCAGGAAGCGATCGCCAAACTGCTGCGTTTTGCTTCTACCTATACCGACTCTTCTGCGCAGACCGTGTCTCTGGAAGACTACGTTTCCCGCATGAAAGAAGGGCAGGAGAAAATCTACTACATCACCGCAGACAGCTATGCGGCAGCGAAGAGCAGCCCGCACCTGGAACTGCTGCGTAAGAAAGGCATCGAAGTTCTGCTGCTTTCCGACCGCATCGATGAGTGGATGATGAACTATCTGACTGAGTTCGACGGTAAACCGTTCCAGTCTGTGTCTAAAGTTGACGAGTCGCTGGAAAAACTGGCTGACGAAGTTGATGAGAGCGCGAAAGAAGCGGAGAAAGCACTGACTCCGTTCATCGACCGTGTGAAAGCCCTGCTCGGCGAGCGCGTGAAAGATGTCCGTCTGACTCACCGTCTGACCGATACGCCAGCGATCGTTTCGACCGACGCGGACGAAATGAGCACCCAGATGGCGAAACTGTTCGCTGCGGCGGGCCAGAAAGTACCAGAAGTGAAATACATCTTCGAACTGAACCCGGATCACGTACTGGTGAAACGTGCGGCAGATACTGAAGATGAAGCGAAGTTCAGCGAGTGGGTAGAACTGCTGCTGGATCAGGCGCTGCTGGCAGAGCGCGGTACGCTGGAAGATCCGAACCTGTTTATTCGCCGTATGAACCAGCTGCTGGTTTCCTGATGTAATGCCGGATGACCCTCGTGTCATCCGGCATTTTTCTTTTCATCATCTGTCCTTTCCGCAAATTATCTCGCCATTAACCGTTTCAGCCTCAGGTGCCTTTCTTGAGGCAATCGCCTGATGGTGGTATCGTTTATCGCTTTTTCAAAAAATTCGACACATTTTAAGGGGATTTTCGCAATGCGTATCATTCTGCTTGGCGCTCCGGGCGCGGGGAAAGGGACTCAGGCTCAGTTCATCATGGAGAAATATGGTATTCCGCAAATCTCCACTGGCGATATGCTGCGTGCTGCGGTCAAATCTGGCTCCGAGCTGGGTAAACAAGCAAAAGACATTATGGATGCTGGCAAACTGGTCACCGACGAGCTGGTGATCGCGCTGGTTAAAGAGCGTATTGCTCAGGAAGACTGCCGTAATGGTTTCCTGTTGGATGGCTTCCCGCGTACCATTCCGCAGGCAGACGCGATGAAAGAAGCGGGCATCAACGTTGATTACGTTCTGGAATTCGACGTACCGGACGAACTGATTGTTGACCGTATCGTAGGCCGCCGCGTTCACGCGCCGTCTGGTCGTGTATATCACGTTAAATTCAATCCGCCGAAAGTAGAAGGCAAAGACGACGTTACCGGTGAAGAACTGACTACCCGTAAAGACGATCAGGAAGAAACCGTGCGTAAACGTCTGGTTGAATACCATCAGATGACTGCACCGCTGATCGGCTACTACTCCAAAGAAGCGGAAGCGGGTAACACCAAATACGCGAAAGTTGACGGCACCAAACCGGTTGCTGAAGTTCGCGCTGATCTGGAAAAGATCCTCGGCTAATTAAGCCGCAGCAGATCTGCTTTCGGGCAGGTCTGCTCATCCTCCTCAGGCAAAACCTCTCACAGCAATTAGTTCTTCTTCTTCACTTTTCCGCTACAATTATCAACAAGTTGAATCGATAAGAGGCGGTAATGCGTCAAACTAAAACCGGTATTCTGCTGGCAAACCTGGGTACACCCGATGCCCCCACTCCTGAAGCGGTAAAACGCTACCTGAAACAATTTTTAAGCGACAGACGCGTGGTTGATACCTCACGGCTGTTGTGGTGGCCGTTGCTGCGCGGCGTGATTTTGCCGCTGCGCTCGCCGCGTGTGGCGAAGTTGTATGCCTCTGTCTGGATGGAGGGCGGCTCGCCACTGATGGTTTACAGCCGCCAGCAACAGCAGGCGCTGGCACAACGTTTACCGGAGACGCCCGTAGCGCTGGGAATGAGCTACGGCTCGCCATCACTGGAAAGCGCCGTAGATGAACTCCTGGCAGAGCATGTAGATCATATTGTGGTGCTGCCGCTTTATCCGCAATACTCCTGTTCAACGGTCGGTGCGGTATGGGATGAGCTGGCACGCATTCTGGCGCGCAAACGTAGCATTCCGGGGATATCGTTTATTCGTGATTACGCCGATAACCACGATTACATTAATGCACTGGCGAACAGCGTACGTGCTTCTTTTGCCAAACATGGCGAACCGGATCTGCTGCTGCTCTCTTATCATGGCATTCCCCAGCGTTATGCAGATGAAGGCGATGATTATCCGCAACGTTGCCGCACAACGACTCGCGAACTGGCTTCCGCACTGGAGATGGCACCGGAAAAAGTGATGATGACCTTTCAGTCGCGCTTTGGGCGGGAACCCTGGCTGATGCCTTATACCGACGAAACGCTGAAAATGCTCGGAGAAAAAGGCGTAGGTCATATTCAGGTGATGTGCCCGGGCTTTGCTGCAGATTGTCTGGAGACGCTGGAAGAGATTGCCGAGCAAAACCGTGAAGTCTTCCTCGGTGCGGGCGGTCAAAAATACGAATATATTCCGGCGCTTAATGCTACACCGGAACATATCGAAATGATGGCTAATCTTGTTGCCGCGTATCGCTAAAGCTGAGCGGTAAAGAACTGAGCGCCGTCGCGAAGAGCCTCGTCGGCGGCTTTCATCATCCGTGAATAATGCAAAAAGGCGTGTAACGTGCCTGGGTAGAGTTTGAACTCACAGGGCTGCTGATGCGCCGCTAACGTCTGGTAAAGCAGACGGCTGTCATCCAGCAGCGGATCGAACTCCGCCCCGGCAATAAAACAGGGCGGAACTTCGCGAGTGAGATCATTATTAAACAGGCAGTAATACGGCGACTCGCGGTCCGCGTCGTTGCTTAAATACGCCTCTTCATACATCTGTAAATCCTGTTGCGTTAAGCCATCCCAGACACCGCCCAACAGACGACGAGTCACGGAATCCCGTAATCCGTAAAGCCCATACCACAGCAAAACGCCCGCAACTTCACCGCAATCTATCTGTTTATCACGTAACCACAACGCACTGGCGAGCGCCAGCATTGCGCCTGCAGAATCACCGGCAAAACCAATGCGTGACATATTGATTTGATAATCCTCTGCCTGCTGGTGGAAGTGGCAACAGGCAGCCACAATTTCCTCTATTGCCTGCGGAAAACGTGCTTCCGGCGAAAGAGTGTAAGCAATACCAATCACTGTACATTGGGTGTAATTTGCCAGCAGTCGCATAATCCGATCGTGGGTATCAAGATTGCCGAGAATAAAACCACCACCATGCAGATAAAATAGTGTCGCCGGGCTGTGACTTTTGGGTGAGTAGAGGCGAGTCTCGACCTGACCATAAGGTGTGGGAACCATGTAAGCGCTGGTTGCCATTTCTGGAGCGCCAGCATTCCAGAATCGGCGCTCAAGCGTGTAATACTGACGTTGCTCTGCAATCGTTCCCGTTGCGGGCCAGGGCGGTAAATCCGGCTGAAGAGTATTCACAACGGTCTTCATTTCAGCAGAAATAAGGTCCAGAACGGGTAATTTGTTTTCCGGCTTCATGCAAAAACTCCTTTCAAATTACGTCATTGTAAGGAACCACTGCCATGAAAATGCGATCCCGCCTGCTGATATTGAAACTGGCTGCGTCTCGCGCGCTCCCGTCAGATTGTGTTAACATTCGCCGCTCAGTTAACCACCCGTAAAAACAACCATGAAATTTCCCGGCAAACGTAAATCCAAACATTATTTTCCCGTAAACGCACGCGATCCGCTGCTTCAGCAATTCCAGCCAGAAAACGAAACCAGCGCTGCCTGGGTAGTGGGTATCGATCAAACGCTGGTCGATATTGAAGCGAAAGTGGATGATGAGTTCATTGAGCGTTATGGATTAAGCGCCGGGCATTCACTGGTGATTGAGGATGATGTTGCCGAAGCACTTTATCAGGAGCTGAAACAGAAAAACCTGATTACCCATCAGTTTGCGGGTGGCACTATTGGTAACACCATGCACAACTACTCGGTGCTCGCGGACGACCGTTCGGTGCTGCTGGGCGTCATGTGCAGCAATATTGAAATTGGCAGCTATGCCTATCGTTACCTGTGTAACACCTCCAGCCGTACCGATCTTAACTATCTGCAAGGCGTGGACGGCCCGATTGGTCGCTGCTTTACCCTGATTGGCGAGTCCGGGGAACGTACCTTTGCTATCAGCCCTGGCCACATGAACCAGCTGCGGGCTGAAAGTATTCCGGAAGATGTGATTGCCGGAGCCTCGGCACTGGTTCTCACTTCTTATCTGGTGCGTTGTAAGCCGGGTGAACCCATGCCGGAAGCAACCATGAAAGCCATTGAGTACGCGAAGAAATATAACGTACCGGTGGTGCTGACGCTGGGCACCAAGTTTGTCATTGCCGAGAATCCGCAGTGGTGGCAGCAATTCCTCAAAGATCACGTCTCTATCCTTGCGATGAACGAAGATGAGGCCGAAGCGTTGACCGGAGAAAGCGATCCGTTGTTGGCATCTGACAAGGCGCTGGACTGGGTTGATCTGGTGCTGTGCACCGCCGGGCCAATCGGCTTGTATATGGCGGGCTTTACTGAAGACGAAGCGAAACGTAAAACCCAGCATCCGCTGCTGCCGGGCGCTATCGCGGAATTTAACCAGTATGAGTTTAGCCGCGCCATGCGCCATAAAGATTGCCAGAACCCGCTGCGCGTCTATTCTCACATTGCGCCTTATATGGGTGGGCCGGAAAAGATCATGAACACCAACGGTGCCGGGGATGGCGCACTGGCAGCATTGCTGCATGACATTACCGCCAACAGCTACCACCGTAGCAACGTACCAAACTCCAGCAAACATAAATTCACCTGGTTAACGTATTCGTCATTAGCGCAGGTGTGTAAATATGCTAACCGTGTGAGCTATCAGGTACTGAACCAGCATTCACCTCGTTTAACGCGCGGCTTACCGGAGCGTGAAGACAGTCTGGAAGAGTCTTACTGGGATCGTTAAGTTATCGGACTGATGACAGTCGGATGCGGCATAAACGCCTTATCCGACCTACGAAAGATGGCACCTGTAGGCTGGATAAGATGTGTCAACATCGCATCCGGCAATGACAGTCGGATGCGACATAAACGCCTTATCCGACCTTTGGAAGGTGGCACCTGTAGGCCGGATAAGATGCGCCAGCATCGCATCCGGCAATGGAATCAATGTCTTACCCCGTCACCACTTCACCCGCCGGTGGCGTTTCCAGCAGTTCCAGCATAGTACGGGCGATTTCACGCTCGCCCATTACCACCTGATTCGCCCCGCGCTCGGTAATATATGCTACCTCGTCGTCATAATGGGCGCGGGCGATAATCTCAATATCCGGGTTTTTCGCGCGAGCAGACGCCACAATCTCGCCTGCTTCGTAACCATTAGGAATCGTCAGGATCAGCCATTTTGCGCATTCCAGATGCGCTAGTTGCATAATTTCTTCATTCGCCGCGTTGCCCAATACCGCCCGGACCCCGCGCTCGCGCAGTTCATCGACGCGAGTACGTGACGTCTCAATCACCACTAAAGGAATATCAGAGGCGAGCAATTTCTCCCCCAGCAGGCTGCCCACACGACCATAACCTACCAGCAGCGCATGGTTGCAGATATCCACCGGAATCTGCTTCTCCTCTTCGATAGCTTCTTCCAGCGTCTGCTCTTCCAGCGTTTCGGTCTTCGCCAGATATTTCTCCAGCAGCGCGAACAGCACCGGGTTAAGCATAATCGACAGGATTGCCCCTGCCAGCACCAGGTTTTGTCCGGCCTGCGGCAACAGATCCAGCGCCATCCCCAGCCCCGCCAGGATAAAAGCGAACTCACCAATTTGCGCCAGGCTGGCGGCGATAGTTAATGCCGTACGTTGAGAGTGACCAAACAGTCGCACCAGGAAAAACGCGGCTAAGGACTTACCAAACAGAATAATCGCCAGCGTCGCTAGCACCGCCAGTGGTTGCTGAATCAGAATTAACGGATCAAACAGCATTCCGACGGAGACAAAAAACAGCACCGCAAACGCGTCGCGCAATGGCAGCGTATCGTGGGCAGCACGGTGACTCAGTTCAGACTCGTTCAGTACCATCCCGGCGAAGAACGCGCCCAGCGCAAAGGAGACGTCAAACAGTTCCACCGCGCCAAAAGCAATCCCTAACGCTAGCGCCAGCACCGACAGGGTAAATAGCTCGCGGGAACCGGTTGCCGCGCTGCGTGCCATAATCCACGGCACCAGACGGCGACCTACCAGCATCATAATGGCGATAAATGCGATCACCTTGCCAATGGTGATCCCCATATCAACGGCCAGCGTCGCAAAGCCCACATCACCCTGTTCCATCATTCCTGCTACTGCGGGCAGCAATACCAGCGTCAGAACCATGACCAGGTCTTCCACAATCAACCAACCGATGGCGATTTGCCCACGCTGGCTGTCTATTAATTGCCGTTCTTCAAGTGCGCGCAGTAACACCACGGTACTGGCGGTGGAAAGACATAAACCGAACACGATACCGGTCATTAACGACCAGCCCAGCACGGCGGAGAGCGCCATACCCAGCAGCGTCGCCACGGCTATCTGGGCGATCGCGCCGGGAATGGCGATGGCCTTTACCGCCATCAAATCCTTCAGCGAAAAGTGCAAACCGACGCCGAACATCAGCAGAATAACGCCCAGCTCCGCCAGTTCCGGCGCGAGCTTGGTATCGGCAACAAAGCCAGGAGTGAATGGTCCCGCCAGCACACCTGCTAACAGGTATCCCACCAGAGGAGAAATGCGTAGTTTATTGGCCAGCATGCCGAGGATAAAGGCGAGCACAAGGCCGCCAACAATGGTGGTGATAAGCGGGGTGGCGTGATGCATTCCGTCTCCTTTTCCTGGTGGTTATTGTCCATTTTTGGCCGGGAAAACCAAAATTACACGTAATAGTTTATGACAATTTCATTGATGATGTTTATGAATAATTGTTGAATTTTGCAGAAAAATGGAATTAGCGGCAAAAAAAGCACGGATCGGAAAACAGAAGGCGGTTTAACAGAGGAAAGGCTTATGGCGACTGTAAAACGATGCAGCCAAAGTTTGCCTTTGGCTGCAATGAAATCAGTCTTTATGCCGGTTATCAGGCAGGAATATGGTCAACATCCCCAATAGTGGCAGGAAAGCACAGATTTTATAGACTAACTCGATGCTGGTGTGGTCGGCGATAAGCCCCAGAACTGCCGCTCCCAGACCCCCCATGCCGAAAGCAAAACCGAAAAAGAGTCCAGAAACCATACCGATACGTCCTGGAAGTAGCTCCTGAGCGTAGACCAGAATGGCAGAGAACGCCGAAGCGAGGATAAATCCAATAATCACCGTCAAAACCCCCGTCCAGTGCAGGGTGGCGTAGGGTAAAATCAGCGTAAACGGCGCAACGCCGAGGATAGAGCCCCAAATCACATATTTCCGCCCAATTTTATCCCCCACAGGCCCGCCAATCACCGTACCTGCCGCAACGGCAAACAAGAAGGCAAACAGATGAAGTTGGGCATTCTGGATAGATAATCCGAATTTTTGCATCAGATAAAAGGTGTAATAGCTACTGATGCTCGCCATATAGAAATATTTCGAGAAAATCAGGATTAACAGAATGCTGACCGCCAGTACCACTTTGTTGCGCGGCAGTGGATTGATAATCGTCGCTTTTGGTTTTCCTTTATTCATTCGGTGCTGTGCCGAGTACCAACGGCTGATTTGCGCCAGCACCACGATTGCCAGCAGTGCTGCAAGCACAAACCAGGCCACGTTGCCTTTGCCATAAGGCGCGATAATCACCGCTGCCAGCAAGGGCCCCAGGGAACTGCCAAAGTTGCCGCCGACCTGGAAGATAGATTGCGCCAGACCATGACGGCCACCAGACGCCATTCGGGCCACGCGTGAGGATTCCGGGTGAAAGATCGACGAACCAGTGCCGACCAACGCCGCCGCCAGCAGAACTGCGCCAAAACTGCCCGCCAGCGCCAGCAGCACCAGACCGCTTAAGGTAAAGCACATGCCAATCGGCAACGACCACGGCATCGGATATTTATCCGTCCAGTAGCCGACCACAGGTTGCAATAGTGAAGAGGCGAGCTGGAAGGTGAGGGTTATCATGCCAATTTGCATAAATGTCAGAGAAAATTCTGACTGAAGCAGGGGATAAATCGCCAGAATCAGCGATTGGATCATGTCGTTCAGCAGATGTGAGAGGCTGATAGCACCTAAAATACCAAACGATGTTCGGGCCTTGGTCGTTGACGCAGCAGCGTCAGCCACTGGCTGGGTTTGTTCACTCATTGCCATAGGAAAGTCACTTTTTCAGGGTTGCGATGTAAAGAATGATCTTATTTGTGATTATTACCCGACTAACATACCTGTATGCGCCGCCTGAAGGAAGTCTCAACGCTGAATACAGAATTTCTAATCTGGATGCAGATTTATCTTCACCGGACGCAGACTTGTCTATGATGTCGCGTCATACTATTTTTCAACACGTTGAAATCTGATCAGGGAGAGAAGTATGAAATTATTGCAGCGGGGCGTGGCGTTAGCACTGTTAACCACATTTACACTGGCGAGTGAAACTGCTCTGGCTTATGAGCAGGATAAAACCTACAAAATTACAGTTCTGCATACCAATGATCATCATGGTCATTTCTGGCGTAATGAATATGGCGAATATGGTCTTGCGGCGCAAAAAACGCTGGTGGACGGTATTCGCAAAGAGGTTGCGGCTGAAGGTGGTAGCGTGCTGCTACTTTCCGGTGGCGACATTAATACTGGCGTGCCCGAGTCCGACTTACAGGATGCCGAACCTGATTTTCGCGGTATGAATCTGGTAGGCTATGATGCAATGGCGATCGGTAATCATGAATTTGATAACCCGCTCACCGTATTACGCCAGCAGGAAAAGTGGGCTAAGTTCCCGTTGCTTTCCGCCAATATCTACCAAAAAAGCACTGGTGAGCGCCTGTTTAAACCATGGGCGCTGTTTAAGCGTCAGGATCTGAAAATTGCCGTTATTGGGCTGACAACCGATGACACAGCCAAAATTGGTAACCCGGAATACTTCACTGATATCGAATTTCGTAAGCCCGCTGATGAAGCGAAGCTGGTGATTCAGGAGCTGCAACAGACAGAAAAGCCAGACATTATTATCGCGGCAACCCATATGGGGCATTACGACAATGGTGAGCACGGCTCTAATGCACCGGGCGATGTGGAGATGGCACGCGCGCTGCCTGCCGGATCGCTGGCGATGATCGTCGGAGGTCACTCGCAAGATCCAGTCTGTATGGCGGCAGAAAATAAAAAACAGGTCGATTACGTTCCTGGTACGCCATGCAAACCGGATCAACAAAATGGCATCTGGATTGTACAGGCGCATGAGTGGGGCAAGTACGTGGGTCGGGCCGACTTTGAGTTTCGCAACGGCGAAATGAAAATGGTCAACTACCAGTTGATTCCGGTAAACCTGAAGAAGAAAGTGACCTGGGAAGACGGGAAAAGCGAGCGTGTGCTTTACACCCCTGAAATCGCCGAAAACCAGCAAATGATTTCGCTGTTATCACCGTTCCAGAACAAAGGCAAAGCGCAGCTGGAAGTGAAAATAGGCGAAACCAATGGTCGTCTGGAAGGCGACCGCAGCAAAGTGCGTTTTGTACAGACCAATATGGGGCGGTTGATTCTGGCAGCACAAATGGATCGCACTGGTGCCGACTTTGCGGTGATGAGCGGAGGCGGAATTCGTGATTCTATCGAAGCAGGTGATATCAGCTATAAAAATGTGCTGAAAGTGCAGCCATTCGGCAATGTGGTGGTGTATGCCGACATGACCGGTAAAGAGGTGATTGATTACCTGACCGCCGTCGCACAAATGAAGCCTGATTCTGGTGCCTATCCGCAATTTGCCAACGTTAGCTTTGTGGCGAAAGACGGCAAACTGAACGACCTGAAAATCAAAGGCGAACCGGTCGATCCGGCGAAAACTTACCGTATGGCGACATTAAACTTCAATGCCACTGGCGGTGATGGCTATCCGCGTCTGGATAACAAACCGGGCTATGTGAATACCGGCTTTATTGATGCTGAAGTGCTGAAAGCGTATATCCAGAAAAACTCGCCGCTGGATGTGAGTGTCTATGAACCGAAAGGTGAGGTGAGCTGGCAGTAATGAACCCTGTCGCGGCGTCATGATATGACGCCGCCATTTATGAATATTGAAATCTTGCATCGTAATCGCGATGTGTCAAACCAAATGCCATCAGCATATAATTCTGCGGTTCACCGGGCTGTTCTTCATCTGCTTCAAACCAAAGTGTCACGCCTGAGCGATTGACGTGGATTAATAGTGTATGGGGCGATTGACGGTGGATTTGCAGATCAGCGCCTTCGTTAACAAGCATGTTAAATACACGCGTAACGTTCAACTCAGCGACGTTATTCAATATTCCTTTATCAAATCGGATCGCTTTGCCCAAATGGATTTGGCTCAGATAATCGTACCAAATCATATATAGCTTGTTGTTTTCGAAATGAAACTCAACATTACCAAATAGCCAGATATAAAAACCATTTCCCATATCATTTTTAGAGTCCGGCTCAATAAAGTTTTGTTCCAACCATGCCATTGTTTGCCCCAGTTCGACAAAATCGAATTTTCCGTTAAAGACAAAATTGTGGAAGCTAACATCAACAAGATGGTCAAATTTCATCTTTCGCTCCTTTGTGAGTTTTTTACATGCTTCAAAAGCCAGCGTAATTTGCATCGGTGCAGGCGACTCTCCAGTGTTGAGCGAAAACTTGCGATGTCGACATTGGACCAATCTACCGCAGCAACACCCGTGTATTGTGGGATCGGTGAAGGGATTTTTTCTAACTTTCCCAGCGCCAGCAGTTGTTGAATGATCCTGCTGCCGTCGTGGTAATCATCGTAAATAGCCACTGGCAGAGGCTGCCAGGCGGGGGTCGATTTGATAAATACGGAAAAAAAATACGGGTCCAGATCGCCGAAATCAAAGCCGTAGGCGAGGGGAACTTCAATATTTTGCTCTGTTTTTTTATTCTCAAATGCACAATGAAAACCATGAAAACAATACTGCCACTTTCCCATTTTGCCTTTTCGCTTACGGTTGCATTTGAAGGGGGCAAAGGTAACTAGCGGGTTATTTTCCGCCATCTCAACGTTCAGTTGTTCAGCCAATGCAAATATAAGCTCTGTCGCCAGCTTACGATATTCTTTCGCGCAGTGTTCGAAAAAATCCTGATGGCGGTTAATCTCTTCAAGCGATATTAATCTGGCGATCCTGATAACCGGGTCGGCAGAATGCATGCCAACAACAAATTCATCGAGCTGTGCTTTCAGCACCAGCCCGAATTCCTCACGATACCTCTCTGCTTCGCTGGCAAAATGCAGATGTAATACCTTTTCTCTCGATGTTTGCCGAAGTAAGGCGATATCCGGTATCTCATCTGCACAAGCGATACTTAATGTCTCTGTAATCCTTTCCACATCTCATCTTCCGTGTGCATCACTTAATCGCGACGAGCGATATCAGCAAATTTGGCATCGAGGATCTTCGCCAGGTCGCTTGCCGCCAGTTCAATGTCCAGCCCGCGCTTGCCGCCAGAAACAAAAATAGTGGCAAACTCTTGCGCGGGGGCGTCGATAATCGTCGGCAGGCGTTTTTTCTGCCCCAGTGGGCTAATCCCCCCAACCAGATACCCCGTCGAACGCTGCGCAACCATCGGATCGGCCATCTCAACTTTCTTGGCACCCAACGCCTTTGCTACTTTTTTAAGATCCAGTTGACCTGCGACCGGCGTAACGGCCACTGCAAGGTGCTTCATATCACCGTTCACTGCCACCAGCAGCGTTTTGTAGACCTGATCCGGATTCAAACCTAATTTTTTGACGACTTCATCGCCAAAATTGGTTTCAGCCGGATCGTGCTCGTAGGTGTGGATTTGAAACGAAATCTTGTTTTTTTCGAGTAATTTAACTGCGGGTGTCATGGTAATTTTCCTGCCTTAAACAAAAAAACGAAGCAAGCATACGCCTGATGGCGGTCCAAAAAAAAGAGTCATCTTGCCTAAGAGTATTGGCAGGATGGTGAGATTGAGCGACAATCGAGTTACACCGTCGCTTAAAGTGACGGCATAATAATAAAAAAATGAAATTCCTCTTTGACGGGCCAATAGCGATATTGGCCATTTTTTTAGCGCAACATCTGCGGCAAATTCCCTTCTCCATACAGATGTAAAGCTCCGACCGCGACCACATAGCGTCCCGGCGGCATGGCGCGTAATTTGTCCCGCCAGGCGAGATTTCGCTGATGCATCAGCACATCGTACAGCGACTGACTGAACGTATTGGGCAGCGTTATTTCATTATTTTGCGGCGGCGCATTCAGCCACCAGCTCATCATTTGTTGCAGCAAACGAGCGTTGGTGTGCCAGTGGGTCAGCGTATCGTCCAGCAGCGCCAGTCCTTTGTCAGGGAGCTGGAGCAACATGGCAATCTGGTTTTCTGCCCCTTCCAGTTCAATCACGGGTTTATGTTGTTGCTTCGCCACCTGCAATAGCTGGTAATCGATACCATATTCTGCCCGCAGCCCCAGTTTTTGCGCTTGCGTTGCCTGAAGAACCATCGCGATTTGCCACAGCGGTTGGGTAGAAAAGAGCGATGGAGAAATACCCATCTCCTGGCTTATGTTTTGCAGATTTTGTAATTGCTCCTCGCTAATGCGCTCTTCCAGCGCCTCGCAGGCAGGCAAATTGGCAAAAGGCGTATCGCTGGTGGAAACATCCGCCTCGACGATCAGCGCATCGGCGTTTTTGAGCTTTTTGAGCAAACGGGGGGGCAGGGGAGCCATATCGTGGCTGCCCATATGAATACTGCCAATCAGATGAAAATGGCGATTGCCGGGAAGAGAGATATCGATAGCAGGCCAGGTGTAATGATTGCCGCGCAGCGCGGCCCAAAGCGTTTTTACCCGGTACAACAGATCCATACGACCTCCCTTTGTGAAATATCATGCTAGCGCGCGGTGAGGGATGGCGCAAATGGAGTTATGAGGCTTGTTCAGTGGTAGCTTAAATATGATCGAAAAATTGTTTTTGCTTTGAAACGAAAGACTGCACGGGTGTTGGTGGCGTCAAAATCGCCGAGGCGTTCCCTGAAGGCCGGGGCAGCCCACATGGATGTGGGCTGAGGGCGCGTTTTACAGGGATGTTACCTCGCGCCCGACCCGGTAGCCGCAAGGGATAAGCCGAGGGTACCGCGCAGCGGCGATTTTGTTCGCCAGAGCCCGGGGGTGCAGGGGGCGGCGGCGATTGGCCGCCCCCTGCGCGCTCCTTGCGCCAGTCACTTTATATGGCATGACTCATAAAAGGAGCGCAACAAGAACTGGATCTCACAAACGCATTAAGTAAATAACAATCACTCTTTCGGTTTAAACCGCAGCAACCGGTTGGCGTTACTCACTACGGTAATCGACGAGAGTGCCATTGCTGCCCCGGCTACTACCGGGTTAAGCAGTGTTCCCGTGAACGGCCACAAAATACCGGCGGCGACCGGAATACCAATGCTGTTGTAGATAAACGCACCGAGCAGGTTCTGCTTCATGTTGCGCAGCGTTGCGCGGGAAATTGCGAGCGCATCCGCAACACCCATCAGGCTATGGCGCATCAGGGTAATCGCCGCGGTTTCAATGGCAACATCACTGCCGCCACCCATAGCAATACCGACATCCGCCTGAGCCAGTGCTGGCGCGTCGTTAATGCCGTCACCCACCATTGCCACCTGACGTCCTTCACTTTGCAGACGTTTGATCGCTTCGGCTTTACCGTCTGGCAGCACCCCGGCTATCACCTCATCAATCCCTGCCTCTTTGGCGATCGCATTGGCGGTGGTCGGGTTATCCCCGGTTAGCATCACCAGACGATATCCCGCTTTATGCAGACGTTGCAGCGCCGCCACGCTATCACTACGCAATGGATCGCGTACAGCCAGCAGGGCTACCGCTTTCCCGTCAACCGCCAGCAGCACAGGCGTTGCCCCTTGCGATGCCTGGGCTGAAATATCTGCTTCAATCGCTTTAGTATCGACTTGCTGGTCATTTAACAACGCCTGATTACCCAGCAATAACGCATGACCTTCTGCTTCACCGCTCACGCCCAGCCCACGCAATGTACGGAAGCTGTTGACCTGCGGCAGCTGCATATCGCCTGCTTTATCGAGGATCGCCCGTGCCAGCGGATGGCTGGAACCTTGTTCCAGTGCCGCCGCCAGACGCAGCGCCTGCGCTTCGTCAACATCAGCAAATGTTTTCACCGCGACAACCTGCGGTTTACCTTCCGTCAGCGTCCCGGTTTTATCGAATACTACGGTATCGAGCGTACTGGCGCGCTGCAGCGCGTCGGCGTCCCGCACCAGCACGCCAAATTCAGCCGCACGCCCTACGCCGGAAATAATCGACATTGGCGTTGCCAGCCCCAGCGCACACGGGCAGGCGATAATCAGTACCGTAGTGGCAATCACCAGGGTATAAACAATTTGCGGTGCCGGACCAAAGAAGTACCAGATTGCCGCACTGACCAGCGCAATCACCACCACTACCGGCACAAATACGGCAGAGATTTTATCCGCCAACTGGCCGATTTCCGGTTTACTGCTCTGGGCCTGGCGCACCATACGAATGATCCGTGACAGCGTAGTATGGCTGCCAACCGCACTGGCACGAAACAGCACGCTACCGTCCTGCACCACGGTACCGGCATGAACGCTATCGCCTTCGCCTTTTTGTTGTGGGATAGGTTCGCCCGTCAGCATTGCTTCATCCAGCCACGCTTCGCCCTGGGTAATTTCACCATCTACCGGTACACGATCGCCGGTCGTCAGGCGTAGTAACATACCAGGCTGAACATCTGCCAGCGGCACGCTTTTTTCACCTTCGTCAGTGACCAGGCGCGCCGTCGGCGGGGTTAAATCGAGTAATTTCTCCAGCGCCTTTGAAGAACGCTGACGTGCGCGCGCTTCCAGCATATGACCGAGATTAATCAGACCGATAATCATCGCACTGGCTTCGTAATAAAGATGTCGCGCTTCCATCGGGAACCACTGCGGCCACAGGTTGACGCTCATTGAATAGAGCCACGCCACGCCAGTACCCAGCGCCACCAGCGTATCCATTGTCGCCGCACCGTTCAGCAGGCTTTTCCATGCGCTACGGTAAAAATGCCCGCCGGCGAAAACCATTACCGCCAGCGTTATCAGGCCGATAACTAACCACAGGCTGCGGTTGTCAGCGGTGACCATCATGTTATCGCCAATCATCCCCCAGACCATCACCGGGATACCCACCGCCAGTGCGACAATTGCCTGCCAGCGGAAGCGCTTCATGGTAGCGACGGCGGTTTCCTGCTGGCGCTCACGGCGTTTCGCGTCATCTTCAATCGCTTCCGCGCCGTAGCCCGCTTTTTCCACCGCCTGCACTAAATCTTGTGGGGAGGCACTGCCCATCACCAGCGCAGTACGCTCCGCCAGGTTTACCCGTGCCTGAGTGACGCCCGGTACGCTTTGCAGCGCATTTTGTACGCGGGTGACACAGCTGGCGCAGCTCATGCCGCTCAGCAGCAACTGCTGGCTGTCATCGTCATCGGCGGTCGCTGCCGGAAGCGCCTCAGAAACCGCTGTCAGTGCTTCCGACGGGATTGATGACTCCGCCAGCGGTTTAGCCTTTGGGTGGCTTACAGATGCGTCATAACCCGCTTGTTTGATGGTTTCGATCAGCTGTTCTGCACTGGCAGTCCCGGTAACGTGCGCTTCAGTGACAGACACATCCGCCTGTTCAACATCCGGGCGCTGTTCGAGACTTTCTTTCACGCGTTTAACGCAGTGACCGCAGGACAGGCCGTCCAGGGTCAGGTCGATAGTTTGTGACATAACGTACTCCTTTGAGACAGTTTTGACTGGCTGTGATAAAGGTTAAACCTTCCAGCAAGGGGAAGGTCAAGAAATTAATAAACCAGGCGGGTAAAAGTCCGTAAAGATTAAAAAATCGGCTCAATTTGCATCAGGATTAGACATTTATCTCTTTGTTTTCCTGTAGTTAAGTCGCGGGTGCTAAGTTAAATCAGGATGCCTGAAAATCGGCACCGGGGTGAGGAATCCCCTCCCGCATCTATAAAAAGGAGTTAACAAAAGATGTTAGATGCAAACACATTACAGCAGGCAGTGGATCAGGCTTACACCCAATTTCACTCACTTAACGGCGGACAAAATGCCGATTACATTCCCTTTCTGGCGAATGTGCCCAGTCAACTGGCGGCAGTGGCTATCGTGACCTGCGATGGTAAAGTCTTTAGCGCGGGTGACAGTGATTACCGCTTTGCGCTGGAATCCATCTCAAAAGTCTGTACGTTAGCCCTTGCGTTAGAAGATGTCGGCCCGCAGGCGGTACAGGACAAAGTTGGCGCTGACCCGACCGGATTGCCCTTTAACTCCGTTATCGCCTTAGAGTTGCATGGCGGCAAACCGCTTTCGCCACTGGTAAATGCTGGCGCTATTGCCACCACCAGCCTGATTAACGCTGAAAATACTGAACAACGCTGGCAGCGAATTTTACATATCCAACAACAACTGGCTGGTGAGCAGGTAGCGCTCTCTGATGAAGTCAACCAGTCGGAACAAACAACCAACTTCCATAACCGGGCCATAGCCTGGCTGCTGTACTCCGCCGGATATCTCTATTGTGATGCAATGGAAGCCTGTGACGTGTATACCCGTCAGTGCTCCACGCTCCTCAATACTATTGAACTGGCAACGCTTGGCGCGACGCTGGCGGCGGGTGGTGTGAATCCGCTGACGCATAAACGCGTTCTTCAGGCCGACAACGTGCCGTGCATTCTGGCCGAAATGATGATGGAAGGGCTGTATGGTCGCTCCGGTGACTGGGCATATCGCGTTGGTTTACCGGGCAAAAGCGGTGTAGGTGGCGGTATTCTGGCGGTTGTCCCTGGCGTGATGGGAATTGCCGCGTTTTCACCACCACTGGACGAAGAAGGCAACAGTGTTCGCGGTCAAAAAATGGTGGCATCGGTCGCTAATCAACTCGGCTATAACGTGTTTAAGGGCTGATCATGATGAACACGGAAGGTAATAACGGTAACAAACCCCTCGGTCTATGGAACGTCGTTTCCATTGGCATTGGGGCAATGGTGGGGGCGGGGATCTTCGCGCTGCTGGGGCAGGCTGCGTTGCTAATGGAAGCCTCGACCTGGGTCGCCTTTGCTTTTGGTGGTATTGTGGCGATGTTTTCTGGTTATGCCTATGCGCGTCTGGGGGCGAGCTATCCCAGCAATGGCGGTATTATCGACTTCTTTCGTCGCGGATTAGGCAACGGCGTCTTTTCGCTGGCGCTCTCGTTACTGTACCTGTTGACGCTGGCGGTAAGCATCGCCATGGTCGCCCGTGCTTTTGGCGCTTATGCCGTGCAGTTTTTGCATGAAGGCAGCCAGGAGGAGCACCTTATTCTGCTCTACGCGTTGGGGATCATTGCGGTGATGACGCTTTTCAACTCCTTAAGCAACCATGCGGTAGGGCGGCTGGAAGTGATCCTCGTCGGCATTAAAATGATGATCCTGTTATTGCTGATTATTGCCGGTGTCTGGTCGCTACAACCGGCGCATATTTCCGTCTCTGCGCCTCCCAGCTCCGGTGCGTTCTTCTCCTGTATCGGGATAACCTTCCTTGCCTATGCGGGCTTTGGCATGATGGCGAACGCGGCGGATAAAGTGAAAGATCCGGCGGTCATTATGCCACGGGCGTTTCTGGTGGCGATTGGCGTTACCACACTGCTTTACATCGCGCTGGCGCTGGTACTGCTTAGCGATGTATCGGCATTAGAGTTAGAAAAATATGCCGATACCGCCGTAGCGCAGGCCGCATCTCCGCTCCTCGGGCATGTGGGTTATGTGATCGTTGTCATCGGTGCTTTACTGGCGACGGCTTCAGCCATCAACGCGAACCTGTTCGCCGTGTTTAACATCATGGACAACATGGGAAGCGAACGCGAACTGCCGAAGCTAATGAATAAATCTCTGTGGCGGCAGAGTACCTGGGGCAACATCATCGTCGTGGTGTTGATTATGCTGATGACGGCGGCGCTAAATTTAGGCTCACTCGCCAGCGTTGCCAGTGCCACCTTTTTGATCTGCTACCTGGCGGTGTTTGTGGTGGCGATCCGCCTGCGTCATGATATCCATGCCTCGTTGCCGATTCTTATCGTTGGCACGTTGGTTATGTTGTTGGTGATCGTTGGCTTCATCTACAGTCTGTGGTCCCAGGGCAGTCGTGCGCTGATATGGATTATTGGCGCGCTCTTACTCAGCCTTATTGTGGCAATGGTCATGAAGCGCAATAAAGCCGTATAAAACCTCTTTGGGCGCAGTACTTTCTGTACTGCGCCTTTGTCTTTAATTCAAATTTCCTTTCTTATTCCTTTAATAAATAAGTCACAAAAAAATGATATATACGCGATAAATCTGTGATGCTAATCACTTATTGCTGTGGATTATTCTTAATGCGTATGATGGTAATCTAAAAGTCGTAGTGTATTCTAAATAAATAACGTATAAGCTTTTTAACTGCATTTCTTTTCCAATCTCAATGTTCGACAAAAGAGGTGCACAAGTTATTACCCTTCTTAATAAAATGAGACTGGTTATAAAAACCAGTTAAAATAATGACCTGGAAGGAAGTGACTTATCTATGGCGCGATTCCAGTTTAAAAGCCGTAAAAATAATGGGTTTATTTTTTTAATAAGTTTTATGGTGATGGGAGAAGCTACAATTGCTGCACCGCTGCCACAATGGGCGAACGCCCCAGCGGTAACGCCAGTTGCCCGATTATCTTTACAGGAAAGTATATTACGCGCCTTTGCGCGAAATCCCGACGTCACTCAACAGGCGGCGCAGATAGGTATTGGCGAAGCACAAATTGATGAAGCCAAAAGTGCCTGGTATCCGCACGTTGGATTAACCGGCAACGCGGGGCCGTCCCGACAAACGGACTCCAGCGGCAGGCTTGATAACAACGTTTCGTATGGCATAACCCTGACACAGCTGGTGTATGACTTCGGTAAAACAGATAACGATATCAAACTGCAAACCGCCGCTCGTGACAGCTACCGCTTTAAATTGATGGCAACTTTAACCGATGTTGCCGAAAAAACGGCGACTGCCTATATGGAGGTCAGTCGTTATCAGGCGTTGTGCGATGCGGCTCAACGCAATATCCACTCGCTGGAAAACGTCTACAACATGGCGGCGCTGCGCGCTAACGCTGGCCTGAACTCATCGTCGGATGAATTACAGGCCCAGACGCGTATTGCCGGAATGCGCTCAACGCTGGAGCAATATCAAGCGCAGATGGCGAGCGCCAAAGCGCAACTGGCGGTGCTCACTGGCGTCCAACCGGAGGCGATAGCCGAGCCACCTGCTGAATTAGCCGAGCAGCCGGTATCGTTGAAAAATATTGATTACCAGTCCATCCCGCTGGTACTGGCGGCAGAAAACTTACGCCAGTCTGCACAGTACGGCGTGGAAAAAACGAAAGCGCAATACTGGCCGACGCTCAGTATTCAGGGCGGCAAAACGCGCTACCAGACCAGCGACCGCTCGTACTGGGACGACCAGTTACAACTGAACGTTAACGCGCCGCTGTATCAGGGCGGCGCAGTTTCAGCCCAGGTGCAACAGGCTGAAGGGCAACAAAAAATCTCTGCCTCGCAGGTCGAACAGGCAAAACTGGATGTGCTGCAACGAGCGTCTGTGGCATATGCGAACTGGACCGGCGCACGGGGTCGCGAAGAAGCCGGTTTAGCACAATCCGAAAGTGCGCACAAAACGCGAGATGTGTACCAAAATGAATATAAATTGGGCAAACGCAGCCTGAATGATCTATTAACCGTCGAGCAAGATGTCTTTCAGGCGCAATCGGCTGAAATAAATGCCAATTATGATGGCTGGGTCGCCGCCGTAAATTATGCCGCTGCGGTGAATAACCTTATTCCATTAGCGGGAATTAAACAGGGCTTATACAACGACTTACCCGACTTGAAATAATCCTGCCATTATTAATATCAGGTATGCATCGTTGTTAAGTGATTACCTTTGTCTTATTTAGATAAATGGACTCGCTAAGGATATGCGCCATTTATCAGGAATGCCATTATGAGCCTGATTATTGATGTTATTTCGCGAAAAACATCCGTCAAACAAACGCTGATTAATCCTGGCGACGTTACGGTTGTCATTTATGAGCCCTCCGTGGTGCAGGTTCATGCTCAGGCCTCTGCCGTTGCGCGTTACGTCCGTGAAGGAAATGACCTGCTGATCTATATGCAGGACGGCACGGTGATCCGCTGCAACGGTTATTTCCTGCAAGCGGCGAATACAGCTGAACAATCGGAACTGGTGTTTGCCGATGGGCAACAGCTAACCCATGTCACCTTCGCCGATACTGCTGTGGGTGGATTAGCCCCCGTAGAACTGACTGCCCAGACCACTGCGATTGAAAGCATTGCGCCATTTCTTGATACTGTTGCTCAGACCAGCGCCTTCCCGTGGGGTTGGCTGGCGGGGGCGGCGGTAGGTGGTGGTGCGCTTGGTGCACTGCTGGCAAGCGGTGGTGATGGCGACTCGAAAACGGAAGTGATTAATAACCCTACGCCACCCGCTGAGCCTGGCAACGCCACACCATCATTTTTAGTTACCGATAATCAGGGCGATCAGCGCGGCATTCTCGCCACCAATGACATCACCGATGATACCACGCCAACCTTTAGCGGCAGCGGGCAGGCGGGGGCGACTATTCAGATTAAAGACAGTAACGGCAATACTATTGCCAGTACTCAGGTAGACAACAACGGTCAGTGGAGTGTCTCGTTACCCACGCAAAGTGCAGGTGAACATACCTGGTCAGTGGTGCAAATTGTCGGCAGTACCATCACTGACGCCGGTTCGATAACGTTAACCATCGACAATAGTCAGGCCAGCGTGCAGGTTGCCACCACCGCAGGCGATAACATTATTAACGCCAGCGAACAGGCCGCCGGGTTTACGCTTTCTGGCACCAGTAGCCATCTGGCGCAGGGAACAGAACTCACCGTTACGCTAAACGGCAAAACCTACACCACCAGCGTAGGCGCTAACGGTGCCTGGAGCGTGCAGGTGCCGACCGCCGATGCACAGGCGTTAGGCGAAGGGAATCAGGCGGTGCTGGTCAGTGGGAAAGACGCCACAGGCAATACGGTCACTGGCGCGCAGCTGCTAACGGTCGATACCCAACCGCCAACGCTTGCCATCAACACTATCGCTCAGGACAACATCGTCAGTGCTGCGGAACATAACGCCGCGCTGGTACTGAGCGGCACTTCGAATGCAGAAGCGGGGCAAACCGTAACCCTGACCGTCAACGGGAAAAGCCATTCAGCAACCGTCGGTAGCGACGGAACCTGGCAAGTGACGCTGCCTGCCACGGAGGTCCAGGCACTGGCGGAGGGGAACTACGCTGTCAATGCCAGTGTCAGCGATCGGGCAGGGAACACCACCAGCAACAGCGCGAATTTCACGGTAGACACCTCAGCACCCGTGGTCAGCGTTAACACCGTGGCGGGCGACGATATTCTTAATAATGCCGAGCAGGCCGTCGCGCAGATCATCTCCGGACAAGTCAGCGGTGCTTCTCCAGGCGATACGGTAACGGTGAAATTGGGCACTCATGTCCTGACGGGCATCGTGCTGGCAGATGGCAGCTGGAATGTGGCACTGGACCCGGCGGTAACCCGCACGCTGGATCGCGGAGCCAATACGATTTTCGTCACCGTGACAGATGCTGCAGGAAATACCGGCGCGGCGTCTCGAGCAATCACGCTGGTCGGTGTTTCTCCGTTGATCACCATTAACACCGTCTCCGGCGATGACATTATCAGTGGCGCGGAAAAAGGTGCGCCACTGACCCTTACCGGTAGCACTCAACAGGCCGAGACAGGACAAACCGTCACAGTAACCCTGGCTGGACAGAGTTTTACCACTACCGTACAGGCCGATGGCTCCTGGAGTCTGACGGTACCTGCCGCCGCGATGGGAAATCTGCCTGACGGCGCGGTGGCGATTACCGCTTCAGTGACGGATCTCAGCGGCAATACCGGCAACACCTCCCGCACCATTACTGTCGACAGCCAGGCCCCGGCCTTAAGCATCGACTCGCTGACGGCCGATAACATCATCAACGCCGCCGAAAGTGGTCAGGATCTGCAAATCACGGGCACCACCGACGCTCAGCCGGGGCAGACGGTGACCGTCACGCTTAATGGGCAGACCTATCAGGGCGTCGTGCAGTCAGATGGCACCTGGAGCGTGACCGTTCCCGCCGCCAACGTGGGCGCGCTGGCTGACGGCAACGCCACGGTGACCGCGAGCGTGAACGATGTCGCGGGTAACCCGACCAGCGTTTCACGCGTGGCGCTGGTCGATGCCACGCCGCCGGTGGTAACCATTAATCCGGTGGCGACCGATAACGTCATTAACACGCCGGAACATACCCAGGCGCAAATCATCAGCGGCACGGTTACTGGCGCTCAGGCGGGCGATATCGTCACCGTTACGCTGAATGATGTGGATTACACCACGGTGGTGGATGCTTCCGGCAACTGGAGCCTGGGCGTTCCGGCTTCCGTTGTCAGCGGACTGGTGGACGGCAGTTATCCTGTCAGCGTCTCGGTAACCGACCGCGCAGGAAACACGGGCAGCCAGTCACTGACTGTCACGGTCAATACCGCTGCGCCCCTTATCGGCATTAACAGCATTGCGGGCGATGATGTGATCAACGCCAGCGAAAAAGGAGCCGATCTCCAGATTACCGGCACCAGCGATCAGCCTGTTAATACCGCCATCACCGTGACGCTGAACGGGCAAAATTACACCACCACGACCGACGCCTCCGGCAACTGGAGCGTCACCGTTCCGGCATCGGCGGTAACCGCACTGGGCCAGGCCAACTATACGGTAACGGCGGCGGTGACCAGCGATATCGGCAACAGCGCCACCGCCAGCCATAACGTGCTGGTCGACAGCGCGCTGCCCGGCGTGACCATTAACCCGGTGGCAGCCGACGATGTTATTAACGCCGCCGAAGCGGGCGTAGTGCAAACCATCAGCGGGCAGGTTACCGGAGCTGCCGTTGGCGACACGGTAACCGTTACGCTGGGCGGTAATACTTACACCGCCACCGTGCAGGCCAATTTAAGCTGGAGCGTGAGCGTTCCGGCGGCGGATATTCAGGCGCTGGGTAATGGTGATTTAACGGTGAGCGCCTCGGTCACCAATCAAAACGGCAACACCGGCAGCGGCACGCGGGATATCACCATCGACGCCAATCTGCCCGGTCTGCGGGTCGATACGGTAGCGGGCGATGATGTGGTCAATATCATCGAACACGGGCAGGCGCTGGTGGTCACCGGCAGCAGCTCGGGGCTGGCTGAAGGCACCCCGCTTACAGTTACGATTAATAATGTGGAATACACCACTGCGGTGCAGGCCGATGGTAGCTGGAGCGTGGGCGTCACGGCGGCGCAGGTTAGCGCCTGGCCTGCGGGGACGGTGTCTATTGCTGTATCCGGGGAAAGTAGCGCCGGAAATCCGATAAGCATTACGCATCCGGTAACGGTGGATCTCACGCCGGCGGCGATCACAATCAACACCATCGCCACGGACGACGTGATTAACGCCGCAGAAAAAGGCGCTGATTTAACCCTTTCCGGCACCACCACTAATGTAGAGCCAGGACAAACCGTCACCGTCAACTTTGGCGGGAAAAATTACACCGCCAGCGTGGCGAGCGATGGTAGCTGGACTGCCACCGTTCCTGCCGCCGATCTGGCAGCATTACCTGAGGGCAGCGCCTCCGCGCAGGCCAGCGTCAGCAATATCAATGGCAATAGCGCCTCGGCGGTGCATAACTACAGCGTCGACAGCAGCGCGCCAACCATCATTATCAATACCGTTGCCAGCGACAATATCGTTAACGCCAGCGAAGCCGATACGGGCGTGACGGTGAGCGGCAGCACCACCGCTGAAGCGGGGCAGATTGTTACGGTAACGCTTAACAGCCCAACTGTGCAGACCTATCAGGCAACGGTACAGGCCGACGGCAGCTGGAGTATTAATATTCCGGCGGCAGATCTTGCCGCTCTGACCGATGGCAGCCATACCCTGACGGCGACGGTCAATGACAAAGCGGGCAACCCGGCGAGCACCACGCATAATCTGGCGGTGGATCTCACCGTTCCGGTACTGACCATTAACACCATTGCGGGCGATGATATTATTAACGCCGCCGAACACGGGCAGGCGCTGGTGATTTCCGGTTCCAGCACCGGCGGAGAAGCGGGCGATGTTGTCAGCGTCACGCTAAATAGTAAAACCTACACCACGACGCTGGATGCCTCCGGAAACTGGAGCGTCGGCGTTCCGGCTGCGGATGTCTCTGCGCTGGGCAGCGGCCCGCAAACCGTGACAGCCACCGTTACCGATGTGGCAGGTAACAGCGACAACGAGACGCATACGGTCACCGTCAACCTTACCGTGCCGACTATTGGCATTAATACCATCGCTACCGATGACATAATTAACGCCACCGAAAAAGGCGCGGATCTGCAAATTTCCGGCACCAGTAATCAGCCAACAGGCACCACAATAACGGTGACGCTTAACGGGCAAAATTACTCCGCCACGACGGACGCCGCAGGCAACTGGAGCACCACGGTGCCAGCCTCTGCCGTCGGTGCGCTGGGCGAAGCCAGCTACACGGTGACGGCGAACGTCACCGACAGCGCGGGCAATAGCAATTCCGCCAGCCATAACGTGCAGGTGAATACCGCGCTGCCGGGTGTCACCATTAATCCGGTGGCGACCGACGATATTATTAACGCGGCGGAATCGGGCGTGGCGCAGACCATCAGCGGCCAGGTGACGGGCGCGGCGGCGGGCGATACGGTTACCGTAACGCTTGGCGGGAAAACCTACACCGCTACCGTGCAGGGCAATTTTAGCTGGAGCGTGGACGTTCCGGCGGCGGATATTCAGGCCATCGGTAATGGCGACCTGACAGTTAACGCCTCGGTAACCAACGGCGTGGGTAATACTGGCAGCGGTTCGCGCGATATTGTGATAGACGCCAACCTGCCGGGTCTGCGCGTCGATACCGTGGCGGGCGATGATGTGGTCAACAGCATCGAGCACGGTCAGGCACTGGTGATAACCGGTAGCAGCAGCGGGCTGGCGGCGGGCGCGGCGCTGACGGTGGTGATCAATAACGTCACCTATGGCGCGACAGTATTAGCCGATGGCACATGGAGCGTTGGCGTTCCGGCGGCAGACGTGGGCAACTGGCCTGCGGGGACGGTGGATATCACGGTAAGCGGCACTAACACTGCCGGAACAACCTCCACCATCACCCATCCGGTCACCGTCGATCTGGCGGCGGTGGCGATCTCCATTAACACCGTTTCCGGCGACGATGTGATTAACGCCGCCGAAAAAGGGGCAGATTTAACCCTTTCCGGCAGCACTTCCGGCGTGGAAGCGGGGCAAACCGTCACCGTCACCTTTGGCGGCAAAACCTATACCGCTACCGTAGCGGGCGATGGCAGCTGGACAACCACCGTACCCGCCGCCGATCTCAGCGCGTTACGTGACGGCGACGCCACGGTACGGGCCAGTGTCAGCAATATTAACGGCAACACGGCTTCGGCAACCCACGCCTATAGCGTCGATGCCACGGCACCGACGCTTGCCATTAACACCATCGCCACCGACGATATTCTTAACGCCGCTGAGGCGGGCAATCCGTTAACCATCAGCGGCACCAGCACCGCCGAAGCGGGGCAAACGGTAACCGTCACGCTTAATGGTGTGGCTTACATCGGCACCGTTCAGGCGGGCGGTAGCTGGAGCGTCAGCGTGCCGACAACAGATCTCAGCAATCTGACCGCCAGCCCGTACACGGTCAGCGCCTCGGTAAGCGACAAAGCGGGTAACCCGGCGACCGCCACTCACGGCCTGGCGGTGGATCTCACCGTGCCAGTTTTAACCATTAACACCGTCTCCGGCGATGACATCATTAATGCCGCCGAACACGGGCAGGCGCTGGTGATCTCCGGTTCCAGTACTGGCGGGGAAGCGGGCGATGTCATCACCATCACGTTAAACAGTAAAACCTACACTACCACGCTGGACGCCTCCGGCAACTGGAGCGTCGGCGTTCCGGCAGCAGACGTCACTGCGCTGGGCAGCGGCCCGCAAACCATCACTGCGGCAATTACCGATACGGCAGGCAACAGCGATGATGCCAGCCGCACGGTCACCGTAAATCTCACCGCGCCAACCATTGGCATCAACACTATCGCCAGCGATGACGTGATTAACGCCACAGAAAAAGGCGCGGATCTGCAAATCACCGGCACCAGTAATCAGCCCGCAGGCACCACAATAACGGTGACGCTGAACGGGCAAAATTACACCGCTACCACCGATAGCAGTGGCAACTGGAGCGCTACGGTTCCAGCCTCGGCAGCTAGCGCGTTGGGTGAAGCCAACTACACGGTAACGGCGAGCGTTACCGACACGGCAGGCAACAGTAATTCCGCCAGCCATAATGTGCTGGTCAACAGCGCCTTACCTGGCGTTACCATTAACGCAGTGGCAACCGATGACATTATTAATGCCGCCGAAGCGGGCAGTGCGCAAACCATCAGCGGGCAGGTGACGGGCGCGGCGGCGGGCGATACGGTCACCGTCACGCTGGGCGGCAACACCTACACCGCTACGGTGCAGGCTAATTTAAGCTGGAGTGTCAGCGTTCCAGCGGCGGATATTCAGGCGCTGGGTAACGGCGACCTGACAGTTAACGTCTCGGTCACCAATGACGTTGGTAATACCGGCAGCGGCTCGCGCGATATTACGATCGATGCCAATCTGCCTGGTTTGCGGGTCGATACCGTGGCGGGCGATGATGTTATTAACAGCCTTGAGCACAATCAGGCGCTGGTGATAACAGGTAGCAGCACCGGGCTGACGGCAGGAACGGCATTAACGGTCGTGATTAACAACGTCACTTACGCTGCCACGGTGTTAGCTGACGGTACATGGAACCTCGGCGTTCCGGCGGCAGACGTCAGCAACTGGCCTGCGGGTACGGTGGATATCACGGTAAGCGGCACCAACAGCGCCGGAACAACCTCCACCATTACCCATCCGGTTACCGTCGATCTGGCGGCGGTCGCCATAACCATTAACACTCTCTCCGGCGATGATGTGATCAATGCCGTCGAAAAAGGCGAAACGCTGGTGGTGAGCGGCAGTACCAGCGGTGTAGAAGCCGGGCAGACGGTGACCGTCACCTTTGGCGGTAAAAATTACACCACCACTGTGGAAGCCAACGGTAGCTGGACGGTGAATGTGCCGCCTGCCGATCTCGCTGCGTTGCCGGACGGCGCGGGCAACGTGCAGGCGAGTGTCAGCAACATTAACGGCAACAGCGCCCAGGCCGATCGCGCGTACAGCGTCGATGCCACCGCGCCGCTTGTGACCATCAACACCATCGCCAGCGACGATATTCTCAACGTGAGTGAAGCGGGCGCGGGGATAACCATCAGCGGCACCACCACGGCGCAGGCCGGGCAGACGCTGACTGTCACGCTCAATAACAACACGTACCAGACTACCGTCCAGGCCGATGGCACCTGGAGTGTGAACGTTCCGGCGACAGATTTAAGCGGATTAACCGCCAGCAGTTATACCGTGACCGCCACGGTGAGCGACAAAGCGGGCAACCCGGCAAGCGCGGATCATGCACTGGCGGTGGACGTTACCGCGCCGGATCTCACCATTAATACCGTCGCGGGCGATGACATTATCAACGCCATCGAACATGGTCAGGCGCTGGTGGTGAGCGGCACCAGTACGGGCGCGGCGGCGGGCGATGTGGTCACGGTTAATCTGAACGGTAAAAACTACACCACAACGCTGGACGCCTCCGGTAACTGGAGTGTGGGTATTCCGGCGGCGGATGTCACGGCACTGGCAACCGGTAGCCAGACCATCACCGCCAGCCTGAGCGATCGCGCGGGCAACAGCGACAGCACGACTCACGACGTGACCGTTGATCTCAGTGGCCCGACGCTGACCATTAACACTGTCTCCGGTGATGACATTATTAATAATGCGGAGAAGACCCAGGATCTGATCATCAGCGGCGTCTCCAGCGGCCTGGCGGCAGGCACTACGGTCACCGTGATGTTGAACGGCCTGGCGTACAGCGCCACCACCGACGGCTCCGGCAACTGGAGCGTTACCGTGCCGGCTTCGGCGGTCGGCGCACTGGGCGAGGCGGTTTATTCGATTAGCGCCAGCGCCACCGACAGCGCGGGTAACAGCGGTAGTACTACCCATACGGTGAATGTCGAATCGCTCCTGCCAGGGGTAATCATTAATACTGTGGCGGGTGATGACATTATCAACGCCGCTGAAATCGCCGTTAACCAGACCCTCAGCGGACAGGTTACGGGGACGGCAGCAGCAGGAGATTCGGTCACTGTCACGCTCGGCGGTAATCAATACATTGCCACCGTGCAGCCAGATTTAAGCTGGAGCGTCAGCGTGCCTGCGGCAGATTTGCAGGCGCTGGGTAACGGTGAACTGACCATCAGCGCCTCGGTGACCAATTCCGCAAATAATACCGGCACCGCGACGCACGATATCGTGATAGACGCCAACTTGCCAGGTCTGCGGGTCGATACCGTGGCAGGCGATGATGTGATTAACAGCATTGAGCACACTCAGGCACTGGTGGTCACCGGTAGCAGTAGCAGACTGGCGGCGGGGGCGGCGTTGACGGTAGTTATCAACGGCGTCACCTATGGCGCAACGGTACTCGCCGATGGCACCTGGAGCGTCGGTGTTCCGGCGGCAGATGTCACAAACTGGCCTGCGGGGACGGTCAATATTGCCGTCTCTGGCACTAACACTGCCGGAACCACAACCAGCATTACTCATCCGGTGACCGTCGATCTTGCGGCCGTGGCGATTACCATCAACACCCTTTCCACTGACGATGTGATAAACGCCGCCGAGAAAGGCACTGATTTGCAGCTTTCCGGCACCACCTCAGATGTGGAAGCGGGGCAGACTATTACCGTTATTTTCGGTGGCAAAAGCTACACCACCACGGTTGCCGCGGATAATACCTGGGGGCTGACGATCCCAGCCGCCGATCTCGCAACCTTGCCGGATGGCGCAGCAAACATCCAGGCCAGCGTCAGCAACGTCGCGGGTAACAACGCCCAGGCAACGCATGTTTATAGCGTCGATGCCACCGCGCCCTCCGTTACTATCAACACCATCGCCAGCGACGATATTCTTAATGCCGCCGAAGCGGGATCGGCGCTGACCATCAGCGGCACCAGCACCGCAGAAGCCGGGCAGACAGTGACCGTGACGCTAAACGGCGTCAATTACAGCGGCAACGTGCAGGCAGACGGGAGCTGGAGCGTCAGCGTACCAACTGGCGATTTAGCCGACCTTACCGCCAGCCCCTATACGGTGAGCGCGGCGGTCAGCGACAAAGCGGGCAACCCAACCTCGGCAACGCATAACCTGACGGTGGATCTTGCCGCTCCGGTCGTCACCATTAACACGGTAGCGGGCGATGACATCATTAACGCCACGGAACATGCTCAGGCGCAGATTATCAGCGGCTCGGCAACGGGCGCGACGACGGGTAACACGGTTTCCGTGACGATTGGCACGACCACCTACACCACCGTGCTGGACGCCAACGGCAACTGGAGCATCGGTGTGCCTGCCAGCGTGATTTCCGCGCTGGCCCAGGGCGATGTGACCATTACCGCCACGGTTACCGACTCCGCAGGCAACAGCGGCACGGCCTCGCACACTGTCAGCGTGGCGCTCGGTGCACCGATACTCGCCATTAACACCATCGCCGTCGATGACATCATCAACGCCACGGAGAAAGGCGCGGATCTGTCGATTTCCGGCACCAGCAACCAGCCTGCGGGCACGCAGGTAACTGTTACGCTCAACGGGCAAAATTACACCACCACTGCCGATGCTTCCGGGAACTGGAGCGTGACTGTTCCGGCGTCTGCGGTTGGTACGCTCGGTGAAGCGACTTATACGGTGACTGCCGCCGCAACCGATGTTGATGGCAATAGCGGTTCCGCCAGCCATAACGTGCAGGTTAATACCGCGCTACCGGGCGTCACCATTAACGTTGTGGCAACGGACGATATTATTAACGCCGCCGAAGCGGGGGCAACTCAAACTATCAGCGGGCAGGTCACGAGGGCCGCGGCGGGCGATACGGTGACCGTGACGCTCGGTGGGGCGACTTACACCGCTACGGTACAGGCAGACTTAAGCTGGAGTGTCGATGTTCCGGCTTCGGCGTTACAGGCGTTGGGCAACGGAGAGCTGACCATTTCGGCTTCGGTAACGAACAGCGTAGGCAATACCGGTAACGGCACGCGCGAAATCACCATAGACGCGAATCTCCCCGGTCTGCGGGTCGATACCGTGGCGGGCGATGATGTGGTCAATATCATCGAGCATGGTCAGGCGCTGGTGATAACCGGCAGCAGCTCTGGGCTGGCGGTGGGTAGCAATGTCACGCTGACCATTAACGGGCAAACCTATGTTGCGGCAGTGCTGGCGGATGGCACCTGGAGCGTCGGCGTTCCGGCGGTGGATGTCAGCGCCTGGCCTGCGGGGGCGGTGACGATTACGGCGAGCGGCAGCACTACAGCCGGAAACCCGGTGAGCGTTACGCATCCGGTGACAGTCGATCTCTCGGCGGTGGCGGTCAGCATCAACGCCATTACCGCCGATGATGTGATTAACGCAGCTGAAAAAGGCGCGGCATTAACGCTCTCCGGCAGCACCTCTGGCGTGGAGGCCGGGCAAACGGTCACCGTGACCTTTGGCGGTAAAACCTATATTGCAAGTGTCGCGGCGAATGGTTCCTGGAGCACCACGGTTCCGGCGGCGGATATGGCAGCCCTGCGTGATGGTGATGCCAGCGCGCAGGCCAGCGTCAGCAACGTTAACGGCAACAGTGCCACCACTACCCACGCTTACAGCGTCGATGCCACCGCGCCAACGGTGACCATTAACACCATTGCGGGCGACGATATTCTTAACGCCGCCGAAGCGGGTGCGGCGCTGACCATCACCGGCAGCAGCACGGCGGAAGCCGGGCAGACGGTGACCGTCACGCTCAATGGCGCAAACTATACTGGCACGGTACAAACGGACGGCAGCTGGAGTATCAGCGTACCGCCAGCCGACTTAAGCGCCCTGACCGCCAGCAACTACACCGTCAGCGCGGCGGTGAGCGACAAGGCCGGAAACCCGACCTCGGTTAACCACAACCTGACGGTGGATACTTCCGTTCCGGTCGTCACCATCAACACGGTGGCAGGCGATGATGTGATCAATGCGACGGAACACGCCCAGGCGCAGATCATCAGTGGCTCTTCCACGGGAGCGGCAACCGGTAGCACCGTGACGGTGACTATCGGCTCAAATACCTTCACCACGGTGCTGGATGCCAGCGGCAACTGGAGCGTCGGCGTCCCGGCAAGCGTTGTTTCGACACTGGCAAACGGCACGGTGACCATTAACGCCAGCGTCACTGATGTCGGAGGAAACAGCGGCAGCGCCAGCCATCAGGTGACAGTCAATACCGGGCTGCCGACCATTACCTTTAACGCCATCAGCAGCGATAACGTCCTGAACGCCGATGAAAAAGGCCAGCCGTTGACCATCAGCGGCGGCAGTACGGGGTTGACGACCGGCGCACAGGTCACCGTCACGCTCAACGGTCACAACTATAACGCTACCACCGACGCGGCGGGCAACTGGACGTTAACCGTGCCGGTGAGCGATCTGGCGGCCTTAGGCCAGGCTAACTATACGGTCAGCGCCAGCGCCACCAGTGCGGCAGGCAACACCGCCAGCAGCCAGGCGAATTTACTGGTCGACAGCGGCCTGCCAGGCGTCACCATCAATACCGTGGCAGGCGACGATATTATCAACGCCGCCGAAGCCGGGGCCGATCAAACCATCAGCGGGGGGGGTGACCCGCGCCGCCGCTGGCGATACGGTTACCGTCACGCTGGGCGGCAACACTTACACCACCACGGTACAGGGCAACTTAAGCTGGAGTATCAGCGTTCCGGCAGCCGATCTCCAGGCGCTGGGAAATGGTGATTTGACCATTACCGCCTCGGTCACCAACGCGAATGGCAACACCGGCAGCGGCACGCGGGATATCACCATTGATGCCAACCTGCCGGGGCTGCGGGTGGATACCGTGGCGGGCGATGATATCGTCAACAGCATCGAGCATGGTCAGGCACTGGTGATCGCTGGTGGCAGTAGTGGCCTGAATGCAGGTGCTGTGCTGACGGTTACCATCAACAGTGTGGCTTATTCTGCCACGGTACAGGCAGACGGGAGCTGGAGCGTCGGCATTCCAGCAGCAAGCGTCGGTGCATGGCCTGCGGGGCCGTTAACCGTTGACGTAACAGGCCAGAGCAGCGCCGGAAACCCGGTCAGCGTCAGCCATCCGTTCACCGTCGATTTAACGGCGGTGGCAATCAGCATCAACACCGTTGCCAGCGACGACGTGATTAACGCCGCCGAAAAAGGCACCAATCTGACCCTTTCTGGCAGCACCAGTGGGATTGAAAACGGGCAAACCGTCACCGTCACTTTTGGCGGCAAAACCTACACCGCAAGCATCGCCGCCAACGGAAGCTGGAGCGTGAATGTTCCGGCGGCAGATCTGGCATCTCTGCCAGACGGCGCGGCGAATGTACAGGCCAGCGTTAGCAGCGCGAGCGGCAACAGCGCCTCGGCGACCCATGCGTATAGCGTTGACGCCAGCGCACCGACGCTCACCATAAACACCATCGCCAGCGACGATATCCTTAACGCCACAGAGGCCGGAAGCCCGCTCACCATCAGCGGTACCAGCACCGCCGAAACCGGGCAGACGGTCACCGTCACTCTTAACGGTGCAACCTACAGCGGCACTGTACAGGCGGATGGTAGCTGGAGCGTCAGCGTTCCCACTTCAGCCCTGGGCGCTCTGACTGCAAGCAATTACACTGTCAGCGCCACGGTCAACGACAAAGCGGGCAACCCCGGCAGCGCCAGCCATAATCTGGCGATAGACACCACCGCGCCGGTTCTCACCATTAACACCGTGGCGGGCGATGACATCCTTAACGACGCCGAACACGCCCAGGCGCTGGTGATCTCCGGTACCAGTACGGGCGGGGAAGCGGGCGATGTGGTGAGCGTTGTGCTCAATGGCAAAACATATACCACGACGCTGGATGCCTCCGGTAACTGGAGCGTTGGCGTTCCAGCAGCGGATGTTGCGGCACTCAGTAGCGGCGCACAGACCATCACCGCCAGCGTCAGCGATCGGGCGGGCAACAGCGACGACGCCAGCCGAACCGTCACCGTTAACCTCACCGCGCCAGCGATTAGCATCAACACCATCGCGGGCGATGACGTGATCAACGCGACGGAAAAAGGATCGAATCTGGCGCTTTCCGGCACCAGCGATCAGCCTGCGGGCACGGCGATCACCGTCACGCTGAATGGACAAAACTACAGCGCCACTACCGACGCCTCCGGCAACTGGAGCGTTACCGTGCCTGCCTCGGCGGTCAGTGCACTGGGCGAAGCGACATATAGCGTGACGGCGAGCGTCACCAACGCCCAGGGCAACAGCAGCACCGCCAGCCATAACGTACAGGTCAATACCGCGCTGCCGGGCGTCACCATTAATCCGGTGGCGATGGACGATATTATCAACGCTTCAGAGGCGGGCAGCGCGCAAACTATCAGCGGCCAGGTAACCGGTGCGGCGGCGGGCAGCACCGTCACCGTTGAACTGGGTGGTAAAACTTACACCGCCACCATCCAGGCTGATTTAAGCTGGAATGTAAGCGTACCAGCCGCTGACTGGCAGGCGTTAGGTAACGGTGAATTAACGGTTAATGCCTCGGTGACCAACGCCGTTGGCAACACCGGCAGCGGCATGCGTGATATCACCATCGATGCCAGTCTGCCCGGTCTGCGGGTGGATACCGTCGCAGGCGATGATGTGGTCAATATCATCGAACACGCTCAGGCGCAGGTGATTACCGGGAGCAGCTCCGGCTTTACGGCAGGCACGGCGCTGACCGTGGTGATAAATAACCAAACTTATGCCGCCACGGTGTTGGCGAACGGCACCTGGAGCGTCGGCGTTCCGGCGGCGGATGTCAGTAACTGGCCTGCGGGAACGCTGAATATTAGCGTTAGCGGCGCGAACAGTGCCGGAACGCAAACCAGCATTATCCATCCGGTGAGCGTTGATCTCACTACCGTTGCCATCAGCATTAACGCTATTACCCCTGATGATGTGATTAACGCCGCCGAAAAAGGCGCGGCGCTAACGCTTTCCGGCAGCACGTCCGGCGTCGAAGCGGGGCAAACCGTTACTATTACCTTTGGCGGCAAAACCTACACCACCACGGTGGCGGCAAACGGTAGCTGGAGCACCACCGTTCCGACTGCGGATTTGGCGGCTCTGCGTGACGGCGATGCCAGCGCCCAGGTGCGGGTGACTAACGTCAACGGCAACAGCGCCACGGCAACGCATGAATACAGCGTCGATAGCGCCGCGCCAACGGTGACCATCAACACCATTGCCAGCGATAACATCATCAACGCCAGCGAAGCGGCGGCGGGCGTCACGGTGTCCGGCACCAGCACCGCGGAAACCGGGCAAACGCTCACCGTCACGCTAAACGGCACTAACTACCAGACCACGGTGCAGGCAGACGGCAGCTGGAGCTTAACGCTGCCTGCCAGTGACTTAACCGCACTTGCCAATAACGGCTACACCCTGACCGCCACGGTCAGCGATCTGGCGGGTAACCCTGGCAGCGCCAGCAAAGGCGTCACCGTCGATACCACCGCGCCCGTCATCAGCTTCAACACCGTGGCAGGCGATGACGTGATTAACAACGTCGAACACTCTCAGGCGCAGATTATCAGCGGCACCGCCACGGGCGCGGTGGCGGGTGACCGCCTGGTGGTGACCATCGCCGGGCAGCAGTATGTCACCAGCACCGATGCCAGCGGCAACTGGAGCGTTGGCGTGCCAGCCAACGTGGTTTCCGGCCTTGCAGACGGCACGGTGACCATCAGCGCCACCATCACCGACAGCGCAGGCAACAGCAGCACGCAGACGCACAACGTGCAGGTCAATACGGCGGTGGTGTCGCTCTCAGTCAGCACCATCAGTGGCGATAATATTATTAACGCCGCCGAAGCAGGCAGTGCGCTGACCCTGAGCGGCACTGGCACTAATTTCGCGACAGGCACGGTGGTGACCGTGTTGCTTAATGGCAAGGGCTACAGCGCCACCATTCAGAACAACGGGAGCTGGAGCGTGAATGTGTCGGCGGCAGACGTCGCGGCACTGGCGGATGGCACCAGCTACACGGTTAGCGCCTCCGCCCAGGACAGCGCAGGAAACAGCGCCACGGCCTCGCGCAGCGTGGCGGTAGATCTCACCGCGCCGGTTATCAGCATCAACACCGTTTCGACGGACGATCGACTCAACGCCGCCGAACAGCAGCAGCCGTTAACCCTTAACGGCTCGACCAGCGCGGAAGTGGGACAGACGGTCACTGTCACCTTTGGCGGCAAAACCTATACCGCTACGGTTGCCGCCAATGGCACCTGGGCGCTGAACGTGCCTGTGGCGGATCTGGCAGCACTCGGGCAAGGCGCGCAGACCATCACCGCCAGTGTGAACGACCGTGCGGGTAACCCCGGTCAAACCACGCACGCCCTGACTGTTGACACCGTTGCGCCGACGGTCACCATCGCTACGGTGGCGGGTGACGATATTATCAACAACGCCGAACAGCTTGCCGGGCAGACTATCAGCGGCACCACCACCGCCGAAGTAGGTCAGACTGTCACCGTCACCTTTAACGGACAGAGCTGGACTGCAACGGTCGGCAGTGGCGGAAGCTGGTCGGTATTTATTCCGGCGCAGCAGTTTGCCGGATTAAGCGACGGCAGCTACATCATCAGCGCGACGGTCAGCGATCAGGCCGGAAACCCCGGTAGCGCCAGCCGTGGCGTGACGTTGAATGGCGACGTCCCCACCGTCACCATTAACACCCTTGCGGGCGATGATGTAGTGAACGCGGCGGAACACGGCGCGTCTTTGGTTATCAGCGGCACCACGACCGCACCGGTCGGGCAGACGCTGACCCTGACCTTAAATGGCAAAACCTACACCACCACGGTACAGACCGGTGGTAGCTGGAGCTACACCCTCGGCAGCGCCGATGTCACCGCGCTGGCGGACGGCAATGCCTATGTGATTAACGCTTCGGTGAGCAATGCCATTGGCAACATCGGTAGCAGCAATCACACCATTACCGTCGATCTCAGCGCCCCGGCGATGGGCATTAATATTGATTCCCTGCAAGCCGACACTGGCCTTAGCGCCAGCGACTTTATCACCAGCGTCAGCCCGGTGGTGGTCAACGGCTCACTCACCGCCGCGCTTGCCAGTAACGAGACGGCGCAAATCAGTATCGACGGCGGTGTAACCTGGAGCACGCTTACCGTTACTGGCACGACCTGGCGCTATAACGACAGCCGCACGCTGACCGATGGTAACTATCTCTATCAGGTGCGGGTGATTGATGCGGCGGGCAACGTCGGGGCGACTGATAGCCAGAATGTGGTGATCGACACTACTGCGCCAGATCCCGCGGTGAAAACCATCGCCATTAGCGCGATCACCACCGATACAGGTCTGATTACTAATGATTTTGTCACCAGCGACACGACGCTTGCGGTGAGTGGTACGCTCGGCGCGGCGCTCTCTGCTGGTGAGTTTGCGCAAATCAGTATCGATGGCGGCACCACCTGGCAGAATCTGGCGGTAAATGGATTAACCTGGACTTATCTTGACGGGCGCACGCTGACCGACGGTAACTACAACTATCAGGTACGGGTGATCGACACCGCCGGAAATATCGGCGCGACCGCCAGCCAGATAGTCACCGTGGATACCACCGCGCCGCTGGCGAGCAAAACCATCGTCATTGCGGGCATCAGCGATGACACCGGGTTAAGCAGCAGCGATTTTGTGACCCGTGACACTACGCTGACCGTGCGCGGGACGCTCGGCGCGGCGCTGGCGGCAGATGAACGGGCGCAAATCAGCCTTGATGGTGGCGTTACCTGGACTACGTTAACCGTTATCGGCACCAGCTGGAGCTATGCCGATGGTCGCACGCTCACCGACGGCACATGGAACTACACGGTGCGGGTGGTGGATCTGGCGGGGAATGTCGGGCAGACCGCGACGCAAAACGTGGTGGTTGACACCATCAGCCCGGAAGCGGCGAAAAGCATCACTATTACCGGTATCAGCGATGACACCGGAGCCAGCAGCAGCGATTTTATTACCAGCGACACCACGCTTACCGTGCGCGGCGTGCTGGGCGCGGCGCTCGGCGCTAATGAGTTCGCGCAAATCAGTACCGACAACGGCGCAACCTGGGTGAACGTGACCGTTGCCGCAGACGGTCTGAACTGGACATATGTGGACGGGCGTACGCTGACCAACGGCACCACCACCTGGCAGGTGCGGGTGGTTGATTTAGCGGGCAACGTTGGCGCAACCGGCAGCCAGTCGGCGCAGATTGACACCGTTAACCCGGCGCAGGTGCTCACCATCGCCAGCATCAGCACCGATACGGGGAGTTCGGCCACCGACTTTATCACCAGCGATACCACGCTCACGCTGACCGGTTCGCTGGGGGCGGGGCTTGCCAGCGGCGAAGTGGCGCAGATTAGCCTCGATGGCGGCGCGACCTGGACCACGCTCACCACCAACGGTACGCAGTGGACTTACACTGACAGCCGCACGCTGACCGACGGCAGCTACATTTATCAGGTACGGGTGCTGGATCTGGCGGGAAATACAGGCCCGGTGGTATCGAAAACGGTGGTGGTCGATACGATTAACCCCACCGCCACGCCGACCATTGTGTCGTATACCGATGATGTCGGGCAGCGGCAGGGGACGTTTAGCAATTCGCAGGCCACCGACGACACCACGCCGTTGCTCAATGGCGTGCTCTCTGCGCCGCTTGCCAGCGGTGAAGTCGTTTACCTCTACCGTAACGGTCTGCTGTTAGGTGCGGTAACGATGGTCGGCGCGCTGAACTGGACTTACAGCGACAGTGGTCTGGTCAGCGGTGCCTATACCTACAGTGCGCGTGTGGTGGATCTGGCGGGGAATATCACCTCCTCCAGCGATTTTGTTCTGACGGTCGATACCTCTATTCCGACGACGCTTGCGCAAATCACCAATCAAACCACACGCGATACCACGCCGATTATCAGCGGCGTACTCACCGCGGCACTCGCCAGCGGACAGTATGTTGAAGTGGTGATCAACGGCAAAACCTACACCTCGCAGCCGGGCGGTGCGGTGGTGGTCGATCCGGCGCACAACACCTGGTATGTGCAACTGCCGGATACCGACGCGCTGGCGGCGTCTGCGACCGCCTATAACGTCACCGCGCAGGTGAAAAGCTCGGCGGGTAACGGTAACACCGCTAACGTCAGCACTGGCACGGTAACGGTTAACGCAGCGATTGATTACACACCGACCTGGACCACCGCCAGCAAATCCACCGCATGGGGGCTGACCTACGGCCTCGACACACACGGGATGTGGACAGTGCTGGCCAACCAGCAAATTATGCAATCCACCGATCCGCTCACCTGGTCGAAAACCGCCCTGACGCTGGTGCAAAGTGGCAACAACTATGCCACCAGCTCCATCGCCGATTACAACCGTAACGGTACGGGCGATCTGTTTATTACCCGTGATGACTACGGCACGGGGTATATCAACGGCTTTACTAATAACGGCGATGGTACGTTTTCCAGCGCCATCCAGGTGAACGTTGGCACCCTGACGTGGTATGGCTCGATTGTGGCGTTTGATAAAGAGGGCGACGGTTATCTTGATTTCTGGATTGGCGACGCCGGGGGGCCGGACTCCAACACTTTCCTGTGGAACAACGCCGGCACCCTGACAGGCAACTCGACCACTGCTAATAACGGGGGGAGTGCTACGGTCGGTGGGGCGGTGACGGGGTATCTGTCACTCAACGAAGGTTCCGGTGTCGATCTGAACAATGACGGCAGAATTGATCTGGTTCAGCACACTTTCAACCTGAACAACAACTTCACCCTCTCATCGTTGATAAGTCAGGGCAATGGCACCTTCGTCTGGGGACAAAACACCGTCAATACTTTCCTCAGTAGTCCCGGCTCGGGGGGGAACTCGACATCCGTTTCCATGACATGGGCCGATTTCGATGGTGACGGCGATATGGATCTCTTCCTGCCCGCCAGCCAGGGAAGAGCTAACTACGGCTCGCTGTTATTCAACACCAACGGCGTGCTGGGTAGCCCGGTGGCGGTCGGCGCGACGGCAACCACCTACGCCAGTCAATTCAGCCTGGCCGTCGACTGGGATCATGACGGGTTAATGGACATCGCCCGTATCGCCCAGACCGGGCAGTCGTATCTTTATACCAACGTCAGTAACGCCAGTAACTGGACACAATCGGCACTCGGTGGCAGCCAGAGCGGCACCACCAGCGGCGTGGCGGCAATGGACTACGACTGGGACGGCGCGGTGGATGTGCTGGTAACCAAACAGTCGGGCAGCGTGTTCCTGATCCGTAACACTAACACGGTGAGCTACGGCACCTCGCTGCACCTGCGTATCACCGATCCTAACGGTATTAACGTCTATTACGGCAATACCGTGAAGCTGTACAACTCGGCGGGCGTGCTGGTTGCCACACAAATCATCAACCCGCAGTCGGGGATGGGCGTTAACGACACCTCGGCGCTGGTCAACTTCTACGGACTTAACGCGGGAGAAACCTACAACGCGGTGCTGATCAAATCCACCGGCACTACCGCCAGCAATATCGACCAGACGGTGAATACCAGCTGGGGCGGCTTACAGGCCACCGATGCTACTCACGCTTACGACCTCAGTGCTGAAGCAGGTACGGCGAGCAACAACGGCAAGTTTGTCGGCACTGGCTATAACGACACCTTCTTCGCCACCGCAGGCACCGACACCTACGACGGCTCCGGCGGCTGGGTGTACAGCTCCGGCACCGGAACGTGGCTTGCGAACGGCGGCATGGACGTGGTCGATTTCCGTCTCTCAACGGTGGGCGTCACCGCTAACTTAAGCGTCACTACCGCCCAGGCCACCGGTTTTAATACCTCGACATTTACCAATATCGAAGGGATTTCCGGCTCGAATTTTAATGACACTCTGACCGGCAGCAGCGGCGATAACCAACTGGAAGGGCGCGGCGGCAACGACACGCTCAACATCGGCAACGGCGGCCATGACACCTTGCTCTATAAACTGCTCAGCGCCAGTGACGCCACCGGGGGCAACGGTTCGGACGTGGTGAATGGCTTTACGGTAGGCACTTGGGAAGGCACCGCCGACACCGATCGCATAGATATTCGTGAACTGTTACAGGGCAGCGGCTACACCGGAAACGGCAAAGCCAGCTATGTCAACGGTGTGGCAACGCTGGATGCGCAGGCCGGAAACATCGGTGATTTTGTCAAAGTTACCCAGAGCGGCAGCGACACCATCGTGCAGATCGACCGTGACGGCACGGGCGGCGGCTTTGCGACAACTAACGTGGTCACGCTGACGGGCGTGCATACCGACCTCGCCACCTTACTGGCGAATCATCAGTTGATGGTGGTGTAGAGAATGAAAAAAAATGCCCAGTCCGTGGAAGCCTGGCTGGAGGCGATGATCGCCGTGGCGCGTTATTACCGCCTCGATTTTTCCCAGGAGAACGTGCGCGCGACCGTCAACTGGGAGCGCGACAGCAAACGGGAAGAGTTACTCACTGATATGGCGCGGCAGTTAGGGATGGGGCTGCGGCTGGTGGAATTTTCCGCCGACTCGCTTAACCCGTGGCGGCTGCCGCTGATCGCGGTGTTTGATAATCAACAGATTGGCGTGATCACCCGCCGCGACAGCCACGACAATATCAGCGTTCAGTTCAGCGGTGACGAAGGGCTGGAAACCACGCTAAATGTTGCGGATATTGAAGATAAAATCGTCGAACTGGCGCTGCTGCGCCCGCTCAGCGCAATTCCCGATGCGCGGGTGGATGACTATATTCGCCCGTATCAGGCGAACTGGTTCTGGAATCTTTCGCTAAAAGACTGGCGGCGCTACGGCGATATTATGCTGGCCTCGCTGGTGGCGAACGTGCTGGCGCTGGCGGCGATGATTTTCTCGATGCAGGTTTACGACCGGGTGGTTCCGGCGCAGTCCTACCCGACGCTATGGGTGCTGTTCGCCGGGGTGATGATGGCGATCCTGTTTGAGTTCTGTATGCGAATGGTGCGCACGCACCTTTCCGATGTGATTGGTAAGCGGGCAGATCTGCGTATTTCGGATCGCGTGTTTGGTCACGCATTACGGCTGAAAAATAACGTGCGATCGAAATCCACCGGATCGTTTATCTCACAGATCCGCGAACTGGAATCGGTGCGGGAACTGATCACTTCTACCACCATCGGCGCGGTGGCGGATCTGCCGTTCTTCCTGCTGTTTGTTTTTATTTTGTGGATGATCGGCGGCTGGCTGGTGCTGGTGGTTTTGCTGGCGCTGCCGTTGCTGGTGATCCCCGGCCTGCTGGTGCAACGCCCGCTGGCGCGGCTGGCGAACGAAGGGATGCGCGAGTCAGCGGTACGCAACGCTACGCTTGTCGAGGCCGTGCAGTCGATTGAAGACATTAAACTGCTGCGTGCCGAACAGCGTTTCCAGAATCAGTGGAATCACACCAACGACGTGGCCTCGTCCATCAGTATGAAGCAACGTTTTCTCACCGGGCTGCTGCTCACCTGGACGCAGGAAGTGCAATCCATCGTCTATGTGGTGGTGCTGTTGGTGGGCTGCTTCATGGTGATGAACGGCGACATGACCACCGGCGCACTGGTGGGGACGACGATCCTGGCTTCGCGCACCATTGCGCCGCTGTCGCAGATATCCGGCGTGCTTTCGCGCTGGCAGCAGGCGAAAGTGGCGCGTAACGGGCTTGATGAACTGATGAAGCGCCCGGTGGATCAGCCGGAACACGGCAAACTGGTGCATAAAGCAGTGCTGCACGGCAATTATCAGTTCAGCAACGCGGTGTTTTATTACGACGAAGAAGAGAAGATTGCCGATGTGGCGATCGGCAAACTCAACATTCAGGCCGGAGAGAAAATCGCCATTCTCGGGCGCAACGGCGCGGGTAAATCAACGCTACTGCAAATGCTCGCCGGAATGCGTATCGCCCAGCAGGGGCAGGTGCTGCTGGATAACATCAGCATCGGGCAGCTTGATCCGGCGGATCTGCGCCGCGACATGGGGCTGCTCAGCCAGACCGGGCGACTGTTCTTCGGTTCGCTGCGGGAAAACCTCACCATGGGGATGCCAGAAGCCAGCGATGAAGATATCGAACGCGCGTTAACCCTCAGCGGGGCGCTGCCCTTTGTGCAGAAGCAGAAAAACGGCCTTAACTACATGATTCAGGAAGGGGGATTTGGTCTTTCTGGCGGCCAGCGGCAAACGCTGCTGCTGGCGCGGCTGCTCATCTCTCAACCCAATATCGTCCTGCTCGACGAACCCAGCGCCTCGCTGGACGAAATGGCGGAAGCGTATTTAATTGAACAACTAAAACAGTGGATTGGGCATCGCACGCTGGTCATCGCCACTCACCGCACGGCGATGCTGCAACTGGTTGACAGGATAATCGTGATGGATCAGGGGCGCATTGTGATGGATGGCGCGAAAGAGGCTATTTTGCGTGAACAAGGCGAACCCACGACGCGACGCGTGGTGTTGCAGGAGAAGAATAAGGGGTCTGCCGCATGAACGGACAACTGCAATACAACCGTGGCCTGACTGAACCCCGCCTGCCACGTTCGGCGCTGGCGGTGCGCGTTACCGCTGTGATGCTGCTCTGTTTTCTCGGCTGGGCGTGGTACTTCCAGCTTGATGAAGTCACCACCGGCAGCGGCACGGTAGAACCTTCTGGACGCGAACAGGTGGTGCAGTCGCTGGAAGGCGGGATTTTGTATCATCTCGACGTGAAGGTTGGCGATATTGTCGAACAGGGGCAGCCGCTGGCGCAGCTTAACCGCACCAAAACGGAATCCGACGTCCAGGAAGCGATGTCGCGGCTGTACGCGGCGCTGGCAACCTCGGCGCGGCTGCGGGCAGAAGTGAGCAATAAACCGCTGGTCTTTCCTGACGAACTGAATAAATTCCCCGAACTTATCGAGTCGGAAACGGCGTTATATAACACTCGCCGCGACGGGTTGAACAAAGCCACCACCGGGCTGACGCAGGGGATTAGCCTGGTCAACCGCGAACTGGCGATGACCCAGCCGCTGGTGAAACAGGGGGCGGCGAGCAGCGTTGAAGTGCTGCGCCTGCAACGCCAGGCCAATGAACTGGAAAACAAACTTAGCGACGTGCGCACGCAATATTACGTTCAGGCGCGCGAAGAGTTAGCGAAAGCCAATGCGGAAGTGGAAACCCAGCGTTCGGTGATCCGCGGGCGGGAAGATTCTCTCACCCGGCTCAACTTTACCGCGCCGGTGCGAGGCATTGTTCAGGACATTGACGTCACCACGGTTGGCGGCGTCATCGCCCCCGGTGGTAAACTGATGACCATCGTGCCGCTGGATGAGCAACTGCTGATCGAGGCAAAAATCTCCCCCCGCGATGTGGCATTTATCCATCCGGGGCAAAAATCGCTGGTGAAAATAACCGCTTACGACTACTCCATCTACGGCGGCCTGCCGGGGGAAGTGGCGGTGATATCACCAGACACCGTGCAGGATGAAGTGCGACGCGATGTTTATTACTATCGGGTGTACATTCGCACTTTCAGCAACCATCTGGAAAATAAACATAAACAGCAGTTTCCGATATTTCCCGGCATGGTGGCGACGGTCGATATCCGCACCGGCAAAAAAAGCGTGCTGGATTATCTGTTGAAACCCTTTAACAAAGCACAGGAGGCGTTGCGCGAACGATGAACATTAGCGATGTAGCAAAAATTACCGGCCTGACCAGCAAAGCCATTCGCTTCTATGAAGAAAAGGGGCTGGTGACGCCGCCGATGCGCAGCGAAAATGGTTATCGAACCTACACGCAGCAGCATCTCAACGAACTGACCTTACTGCGCCAGGCGCGCCAGGTGGGCTTTAACCTGGAAGAGAGCGGCGAACTGGTAAATCTGTTTAACGACCCGCAGCGGCATAGCGCCGATGTAAAACGGCGCACGCTGGAGAAGGTGGCGGAGATCGAACGGCACATTGAGGAGCTGCAATCCATGCGCGACCAGCTACTGGCGCTGGCGAATGCCTGCCCCGGTGATGACAGCGCCGATTGCCCGATTATCGAAAATCTCTCTGGCTGCTGTCATCATCGGGCAGGGTGAAAATCAGTTAATCCCCGTTTGCACCGAAAGAATATGCTGCAAACTTTCTACCATAATGCGCCCCGACTGAAATAAGCCTTCCTGGATTTCGTTGTTAACATTCATAGCGTGAACCAGGGAGGCTAATAATACCACTTGCAAGAATGCAAAGATAAAAGCGCCAATAATCATAATATGTATAAGCGTGAGTTTCATTTTAAATAACCCACAAACTGGCCTTCTTTCATTAAGGCGATTTTTCCTGTGTGATGATAAACAATGACGTTATACAGACCCGACTGATAAACCGTGGCATCGGCATTATCTTCATCTATGGCACATAATGAATCATTGAGATAAGCAAAGTTCTTACTGCTCATTCTGAAGGTGACGCCAAATCCTTTATAAATGGCTTTCTTTGCCGCCTGGGCATGTTGTGCGGCTTCTGCATTTTTAAATGCCTGCGCCTCGGATGCACTTAAAATAGCCGTCTGACGCTGCTGTTCTGCGAGATAACAGGTATCATGACTGACGCCCTGCGCCTGGCAATCTGCGATGCCGGAAGTGGGTGAACTACAGCCAGCCAGTAATATAACCGCCAGCAGGGAAAACGATTTAATGGAGCTATTCATCATTGTTAACCTTAAATAATGTGCGGAAAATTGCGAATAAGAAATTGCTGTTAAAATTAGAACGAATATCCCACGCCGACACCCGCACCGAAATCAGATTGTGTATCCGCAGAAATACCTGCTTTAAGTACCGTATGCGTTCCGGCATTAAAAGATGTTCCTACAGACACCGCAGATTCACCGTTGAACGTTCCCGCTCCCGCTGACACCATCATCAAGTCACCGGTTTTCACCTGTGGTTGTGAGGCGATAGCGATGGCAGATGCAGTTCCCGCATTGGCTTCTTTACGATTGTCCTCAACTTCGTTTTTCAGAGAATCGAAATGGTTATTGAGCGTGTTAATTTGCTGGCTGTTATCAGCGACCCGGTTTTGGGTGTTGGTTAACTGTTGCTGCGTTTGTGCGGAATCTTGTCTCAGACTTTCAATTTGCTCATGTGCCTGGACAGACTTCTGCGCCAGACTTTGCATTTGTTTATCGTATTGAGTCCTTTCATATTGCTGTTGTGCTGCCACATCGGTTGTCAGCGCATTCATTTTCTGCCCTTGTTCAGTGGTAGTGCGCTGATTAGCCTCATTTTGAGCCGCCAGCCTGGCATTAATCATCTCCTGATAATGCGCGGTATTTTGCGTATCTCCAGTCGCGGCGAGCGTTTTTTGTGTGGCTACGATCTGCGCCTGTTGCTCTGTAATTTGCGTTTGCTGGGCATCAGTTACCGCAGACTGTCGGGCGTTGATCATGCTCTGATAACGGGCGGTTGTCTGTACATCACCTGTAGCGGCAACGGTTTTTTGTCCTGCGTCAGGATCTGTCTGGACAGGGGGAGTCAGAGTGGTATCAGGTGTTTCAGAAGGGATGTAGTGATGTTCAGTCAAATAGGTATATGCAGCGGGGCTGTTGTCGGTGCGTTCTAAAAAGCGGGTAATCTTCTGCTCAATCTCCGATTGCGACATGCCAGAGTTAATGGCTGAAAGCTCTGTTGCCGCCGCTTCAATGGTATCACCAGCTAAAACAATAGGGCTGGATGTTGCTGAAATTATGAGTGCCAGTAAAGCTACGTTTACAGTTTTCATTCATTTTCTCTTGTTCAAAATAAGTCGCATTAATGTTTCCATAAGAAACAAATAATATTGTTTTAAGAAATAAACTACGTTGCAATTTAATCGAAATCTACGCCGCCATTTGTGTGATGTAAAGCGCATTTTTGTCTGGTGTAAGCGTAAACACCATCAATAAGAAACAAAAATGGTTTCTTATATAAATAAAAAAGGAAATCATTTCGTGCTCTTTCAATGTAAAAAAGAGTAAAGACTTGTTTTGATAAGCGAAATAAATTCTGTTTCTGGACTAAACGTGAAGCAGTTCCTGATGTGTGCTAAAATGCGTTTCTTTGATAAATCTCAATTTTTAAGAGGTTTACGCCAGGCAGGAAAATTTAAATGAATGAATTTGAGAAGATTTTTAATGAAATGAATCTGGACCGGGCATTGCTACCGATCCTTTTTCGTTCGAACCGGTCAACAGTGTGGAAATATTTAAGTGGCGATAGTACGGCTCCTGCCTCAGCTATGTCACTGATTATGCTGTTGCAGTTAATCCAGAAACGAAACCCCGATCTATTAGCCGAATGGTTAACGCTTTCTGATTTCACCATTCCGCCAGAAGTTTACCTGGACCAGCCTGATTACTGGAAAGGGTGGGTGTATACGCAACACAAGGTCAATAAAAACGTCCTGGAATATCTAAAAAAACATTATCCGGATGAAGACCAAAAAAGTATGGGTAAAGGCCGGGAAGAGTAATTTTGCCTCTACTCGGCTATATGCCGGATGCGGCGCAAGCACCTTATCTGGCCTACGATTCGGGCATATTTTGTAGGCATGATAAGACGCGCCAGCGTCGCATCAGGCGATGACCGCACGGATAATCAGCGTTATCCCTTCTATCGCAATCACCTCAACATGCGTACCTGCACTGAGATCCTCGCTGGCGCTGACAGGCCATGAACTGTCGCCGACGCGCATATGACCTCGCCCATTGACCAGCGGTGATTCCAGCACAAAACGTCGGCCAATCAGCTGCTGCCCGCGCTGGTTAAGATGACTGTCGCTGTGCTTTTGTTCGCGAACCCGTCGCGACAACCATTTCCACCACAGCCAGGCGGCGAGCAGCGTCAGGATGGCAAACATCACCCCTTGCCACTCCCAGCCCAGCGGCAGCAACCAGACCACCAGGCCGGTAATCACCGCTGCCACGCCGCTCCACAACAGATAACCATTGCCGCCCAGCATTTCGGCAGCCAGCAGCAACCCGCCGAGACTGAGCCAGAAAATATGTGGGTGAACGACCATTAACTCCATCATGGCTGAGTCCGCTTGTTGGCGCTGTCTTTCACCAGCTCGGCAATCCCGGCTATCGACCCCATCAGGCTGCTGGCCTCTAATGGCATCATCACCACTTTGCTGTTACTGGAAGAACCGATCTGCTGCAACGCTTCGGTGTATTTCTGTGCTACGAAGTAGTTCACTGCCTGAATATCACCAGAGGCGATGGCTTCCGACACCATTTTAGTGGCACGGGCTTCTGCTTCAGCGGAACGTTCACGCGCTTCAGCTTGCAAAAATGCCGACTGACGTTCACCTTCCGCTTTCAGGATTTGCGACTGTTTTTCACCTTCGGCTTTGAGGATTTCCGCCTGACGGATCCCTTCCGCTTCAAGGATGTAAGCGCGTTTGGTACGTTCCGCTTTCATCTGCGCGTTCATCGAAGAGATAAGCTCTGCCGGTGGGCGCACGTCGCGAATTTCAATACGGGTGACTTTAATCCCCCACGGGTTGGTGGCCTCATCGACAATACGTAGCAAACGTGAGTTGATGCTATCGCGCTGAGAGAGCATTTCGTCAAGTTCCATTGAACCCAGTACGGTACGGATGTTAGTCATGGTCAGATTGATGATCGCCAGCTCCAGATTGCTGACTTCATAAGCCGCGCGCGGGGCATCAATCACCTGAATAAAGCACACGGCGTCGATGGTAACGTTGGCGTTATCTTTCGAGATAACTTCCTGGGAAGGGATATCGAGCACTTGTTCCATCATATTGATCTTGCGACCAATGCGATCCATAAACGGCACCACCAGACTGAGCCCCGGCTGTAACGTTTTGGTATAGCGACCAAAACGTTCTACTGTCCACTGATAGCCCTGCGGCACGATTTTAACACCCGCGCCGACAATGACCAGCGCGACAAAAATGAGAATCGGGATAAAGATAAGCATCGGAAAAACCTCCTGTTGTACCGTCCATAATCAGCAAAATTGCTGCTTGATTAAACAAATTATACCTGATTACTGAAAGAGAGTTCCCCCTTATTCCTGCGAAGGATAAACTGTTTTTAGTAAAAATCAGAAAAAGGGAACAGCGATGCAGGAAAATAGTCCTTTGCTTCAGCTACAAAACGTAGGATATCTGGCGGGTGATACGAAGATTCTTAATAACATCAATTTTTCGCTACGTGCTGGCGAATTTAAGTTAATTACCGGCCCTTCCGGTTGTGGCAAAAGTACGCTGCTGAAAATTGTTGCTTCATTAATCAGCCCAACCAGCGGAACGTTGCTGTTTGAAGGTGAGGATGTCAGTACACTCAAGCCAGAAATCTACCGCCAGCAAGTATCTTACTGCGCCCAGACGCCGACGCTGTTTGGCGATACGGTATACGATAATCTGATCTTTCCCTGGCAGATCCGTAACCAGCAGCCTGACCCAGCCATTTTTCTCGATTTTCTCGAACGCTTCGCTTTGCCGGACAGCATTTTGACAAAGAATATCGCCGAGCTATCTGGTGGTGAAAAACAACGCATCTCATTGATTCGTAACCTGCAATTTATGCCAAAGGTATTATTGCTGGATGAAATCACCAGTGCACTGGATGAAAGTAATAAACATAACGTTAATGAGATGATCCACCGTTATGTGCGCGAGCAAAATATTGCCGTGCTGTGGGTGACACACGATAAAGACGAAATTAATCATGCGGATAAAGTGATTACACTGCAACCGCATGCCGGAGAAATGCAGGAAGCACGCTATGAACTCGCATAATATTACTAACGAATCATTGGCACTGGCATTAATGCTGGTGGTGGTAGCAATCTTAATTAGCCATAAAGAAAAACTGGCGCTGGAGAAAGATATTCTCTGGAGCGTCGGGCGGGCGATAATTCAGCTGATTATTGTCGGCTATGTGCTGAAGTATATTTTCAGCGTGGATGATGCCAGCCTGACATTATTGATGGTGTTATTTATCTGCTTTAATGCGGCGTGGAATGCGCAAAAACGCAGTAAATATATTGCTAAAGCTTTTATCTCATCGTTTATTGCTATTACGGTCGGGGCGGGAATTACCCTGGCGGTGCTGATTCTCTCAGGGTCGATTGAGTTTATCCCGATGCAGGTGATTCCTATTGCCGGGATGATTGCCGGTAACGCGATGGTGGCGGTAGGGCTGTGTTACAACAATTTAGGGCAACGGGTGATTAGCGAACAACAACAGATTCAGGAGAAACTGAGTCTTGGCGCGACGCCGAAACAGGCTTCAGCGATATTGATTCGCGACAGTATTCGCGCGGCTTTAATTCCGACGGTCGATTCAGCAAAAACGGTTGGCTTAGTGAGTTTACCGGGAATGATGTCCGGGCTGATATTTGCCGGGATTGATCCGGTGAAGGCGATTAAATATCAGATTATGGTGACCTTTATGCTGCTCTCCACCGCCAGCTTGTCGACCATTATTGCCTGCTATTTAACCTATCGTAAGTTTTATAATTCGCGCCACCAGTTGGTGGTGACGCAATTGACGAAGAAATAAATATTGAATTAGCACGGTTTGGTAGGCCGGATAAGGCGTTCACGCCGCATCCGGCGGCTATGCGCGGATGCCTGATGCGACGCTGGCGCGTCTTATCAGGCCTACAAACCAGCACATCGCATTTCAACGGAAAATCAATACAACAACGCATACAGTTGGCGGCGATACTTCGACGCAAGTGCATCACCTGTACCCAGCGCAGCAAGGATCTCCTGGAACGTTTTACGTGTCTGACCGTCTGCTGCGGTGAGATCTTTACGCAGATGCCCAAACAGCAACTCCAGTGCCTCTTCATTGCGCCCAACCTGATGCAGTTGCAGTGCCAGTTGCGTCGCCAGTGCGGCATCTTCTGGATTCTCTGCCACCTGCTGTTGCAACTGTTGAATTTCCGGCGTATCAGCCGCCTGCTTCAGCAGTTCGATTTGCGCTACCAGCCCCTGGTAGCGGGTGTCCTGATCCTGTAACGGAATGGTTTTCAGCACGGCTTCAGCATCTTCAGAACGGTTCAGCGCAATCAGCGTTTCTGCCAGCAGCAGGCCGATCTCCCCGTTCTGATTCGACAACTGCCAGGCGTCTTTCAGCAATGGCAGGGCGTCGGTGTAATTGCCTTCCTGCATCAGCTGCATCGCCTGCTGCGCTTTCAGTTCTTCTTCGCGCGGCAGCACTTTATCCAGCAGGGCGCGGATCGCCTCTTCCGGTTGCGGCCCCTGGAAGCCGTCTACCGGTTGCCCGTTCTGGAACAGATACACGGTCGGAATCGCGCGCAGACCAAACTGGGCGGCAATCATCTGCTCCGCGTCGCAGTCCAGCTTCGCCAGAATAAATTGCCCGTTGTACTGCGCCGCGAGGCTTTCCAGAATTGGGGTTAACTGCAAACAGTGCTGGCTACGTTCAGACCAAAAATAGAACAGCACCGGAGTGGTCATCGACTGTTCAAGAACCTGTTGCAGGTTAGATTCGTTAATGTTGACAATATTTTCTACGGACATGGAGTCGCTCTCTGTTGTCGATATTTTCTTTGACATGGGGGCTTAAGCGCGGGCTTCAACTCACCCCTGCAATATTTTGTCCATCAAGCGCCCCGGCAGCAGGCGTTTGAGCACCATTACCGCCCAGGTCACCAGCGTCACCGGATAGCGCATCTTCGGCTTCTCGCTAATAAAAGCATGGCGCACTTTGTCGACCACTGCTTCCGGCCCCAACGTAAAGCGGGCGGCGATGCCGGGGTTTTCGACCGGCTTATCGCTTTGCGTCTGGTTGACGTTGTCGGTGAAGCGAGTGCGAATAGGACCGGGTTCGATCAGACTAACTTTAATTCCGCTGTGGCGCAGCTCCATGCGCAGTGCGTCTGACCACGCCTCCAGCGCATATTTACTGGCTGCGTAAGCGCCGCGACCCGGCGTGGAGATTAATCCCATGACCGATGAGGTCATCACAATACGCCCTTCACCGTGCGGTAACATCGCGGGTAACAGGCGCATGGTGAGCTGGTGTGCGCCGAAAAAGTTGGCAGAAAACTGCTGTTCCATCTGCGCACGGCTGATGGTGGAAAGGGGGCCATACATGCCGAATCCAGCATTGTTAAAGATCCCATACAGACAATTATCGGTCAGGGCGATCACTTCGTCGGCTGCGCGATCAATATTTTCTGGCGAATCCAGATCGATCAACACGCCGGTGAATCCCATATTGTTCATGCGCTCAACATCATCCGGTTTCCGGCAACCGGCCAGCACATGAAAACCCTGGCGTTTTAATTCGAGCGCGCTTTCCAGGCCAATTCCACTGGAACATCCGGTAATTAAGACCGATTTTTGCATAACTTTACCTGTCAGGATCTCCGTTGCTTTATGAGTCATGATTTACTAAAGGCTGCAACTGCTTCGCCATCCAGTCGGCAATAAACGGCTGGGCGTCGCGGTTGGGATGAATACCGTCATCCTGCATCCATTGTGGCTTGAGGTAGACCTCTTCCATAAAAAAGGGCAGCAGCGGAACATCAAACTCTTTGGCGAGTTTGGGGTAAATGGCGCTAAAGGCTTCATTATAACGGCGACCATAGTTTGCAGGCAGACGTATTTGCATTAACAATGGTTCAGCGTTGGCGGCTTTGACATCCTGCAAAATCTGGCGCAGCGTTTGCTCGGTTTGTTGTGGCTGAAAACCACGCAAACCGTCATTGCCGCCCAGTTCAACCAGCACCCAGCGCGGCTGATGCTGTTTCAGCAGAGCCGGAAGGCGCGCCAGCCCTTGTTGCAAGGTGTCGCCGCTGATGCTGGCATTGACTACCGACGTTTTACTCTGCCACTTATCATTCAACAAGGCAGGCCAGGCCGCGCTGGCAGACATTCGATACCCGGCGCTCAGGCTATCACCCAGAATCAATAACGTGTCCGCTGCGGCGGCACGGAAGGTTAACAGGACCAGGAACAGGAAGGGCAAATGCCAGCGGAAAACATTGTTGAAGTTCATCATCTTAAGAAGTCCGTCGGTCAGGGGGAGCATGAACTCTCCATCCTCACCGGAGTTGAGCTGGTTGTCAAACGTGGCGAGACCATCGCGCTGGTGGGCGAGTCGGGATCGGGTAAGTCAACCTTGCTGGCGATCCTCGCCGGGCTGGATGACGGCAGCAGTGGCGAAGTGAGTCTGGTGGGACAACCGCTACATAATATGGACGAAGAAGCGCGGGCAAAGTTGCGCGCGAAGCACGTAGGCTTTGTTTTTCAGTCGTTTATGTTAATTCCTACCCTTAACGCGCTGGAAAACGTCGAGCTTCCGGCGCTGCTGCGCGGTGAAAGTAGCGCGGAAAGTCGTAATGGGGCGAAAGCGTTGCTCGAACAGTTAGGGCTGGGTAAACGTCTTGATCATCTTCCGGCACAGCTTTCCGGCGGTGAACAGCAACGAGTGGCGCTGGCCCGAGCCTTTAACGGTAGACCTGATGTGCTGTTTGCCGACGAACCCACCGGCAACCTTGACCGCCAGACGGGCGATAAAATTGCCGACCTGCTGTTTTCCCTCAACCGTGAACATGGCACCACGTTGATTATGGTGACCCACGACCTGCAACTGGCGGCACGCTGCGACCGCTGCTTACGGCTGGTGAACGGGCAGTTGCAGGAGGAAGCATGATTGCACGTTGGTTCTGGCGGGAATGGCGCTCGCCGTCGCTATTAATTGTCTGGCTGGCGCTAAGCCTGGCGGTGGCCTGCGTGCTGGCGCTGGGCAACATCAGCGATCGCATGGAGAAGGGCTTAAGCCAGCAAAGCCGGGAGTTTATGGCGGGCGATCGGGCGTTGCGCAGTTCACGCGAAGTGCCGCAAGCGTGGCTGGAGGAAGCGCAAAAGCGCGGCCTGAAAGTCGGCAAGCAGCTGACTTTCGCCACGATGACTTTTGCGGGCGACACACCGCAGCTGGCGAACGTCAAAGCGGTGGATGATATCTACCCGATGTATGGCGATCTGCAAACCAATCCTCCAGGCCTGAAACCGCAGGCGGGCAGCGTATTGCTGGCCCCACGCTTGATGGCACTGCTTAACCTGAAAACGGGCGACACCATTGACGTGGGCGATACCACCTTGCGGATTGCCGGAGAAGTGATTCAGGAACCGGATTCCGGTTTTAACCCCTTCCAGATGGCCCCGCGTCTGATGATGAATCTGGCGGATGTCGATAAAACCGGAGCCGTGCAGCCGGGGAGTCGGGTCACCTGGCGTTATAAATTCGGCGGCAACGAGAACCAGCTCGACGGCTATGAGAAATGGTTGTTACCTCAGCTTAAACCCGAACAACGCTGGTACGGTCTGGAACAGGACGAAGGCGCGCTGGGGCGATCGATGGAACGCTCGCAACAGTTTCTGCTGCTTTCGGCGCTTCTGACCTTGCTGCTGGCGGTGGCGGCGGTGGCGGTGGCGATGAATCATTACTGTCGTAGTCGCTACGATCTGGTGGCGATCCTCAAAACGCTGGGGGCTGGGCGAGCGCAACTGCGTAAGCTAATCGTCGGTCAGTGGCTGATGGTGCTGGCGCTTTCAGCCGTTACCGGCGGGGCGATAGGCCTGTTGTTCGAAAACGTGTTGATGGTGCTGCTCAAGCCCGTTCTGCCTGCCGCACTACCGCCTGCCAGCCTCTGGCCATGGCTGTGGGCGCTTGGCACCATGACGGTCATCTCGCTGCTGGTGGGGCTGCGACCATACCGCCTGTTGTTGGCAACGCAGCCTTTACGCGTGTTACGTAATGATGTGGTTGCAAACGTCTGGCCGCTGAAGTTTTATCTGCCGATTGTCAGTGTGGTGGTTGTGCTACTGCTCGCCGGACTGATGGGCGGCAGTATGCTGCTCTGGGCGGTGCTGGCGGGCGCGGTAGTACTGGCTTTGCTGTGCGGTGTCCTGGGCTGGATGCTGCTGAATGTACTTCGCCGCATGACGCTGAAATCGCTACCTCTGCGCCTGGCGGTTAGCCGCCTGTTACGTCAGCCGTGGTCAACGTTAAGCCAGCTTTCGGCATTTTCGCTCTCCTTTATGCTGCTGGCACTGTTGCTGGTGTTGCGTGGCGATCTGCTCGACCGCTGGCAACAGCAGCTACCGCCAGAAAGCCCGAACTACTTTTTAATCAACATCGCCACAGAACAGGTTACGCCGCTAAAAGCGTTCCTCGCGGAACATCAAATAGTCCCGGAATCGTTTTATCCGGTAGTGCGGGCGCGGTTGACGGCGATTAACGATAAGCCGACAGAAGGCAATGAAGATGAGGCGCTCAATCGCGAACTCAATCTCACCTGGCAAAATACGCGGCCCGATCATAATCCAATTGTCGCCGGTAACTGGCCGCCAAAAGCCGATGAAGTATCGATGGAAGAGGGGCTGGCGAAACGCTTAAACGTTGCCCTCGGCGATACCGTGACTTTTATGGGCGATACCCAGGAGTTCCGCGCTAAAGTGACCAGCCTGCGCAAAGTGGACTGGGAAAGTCTGCGGCCTAATTTCTATTTTATTTTCCCGGAAGGGGCATTAGACGGGCAACCGCAGAGCTGGCTTACCAGTTTCCGCTGGGAGAATGGCAACGGCATGTTGACGCAACTCAACCGCCAGTTCCCGACCATTAGCCTGTTAGACATTGGCGCGATTTTAAAACAGGTCGGTCAGGTGCTGGAGCAGGTAAGTCGGGCGCTGGAAGTGATGGTGGTGCTGGTCACCGCCTGCGGTATGTTGCTGTTGCTGGCACAGGTGCAGGTGGGAATGCGTCAGCGTCATCAGGAGCTGGTGGTGTGGCGCACACTCGGTGCGGGGAAAAAGCTGCTGCGCACGACATTATGGTGTGAGTTCGCCATGCTCGGGTTTGTATCCGGCCTGGTGGCCGCAATTGGTGCGGAAACGGCGCTGGCGGTACTGCAGGCGAAAGTGTTTGATTTCCCGTGGGAGCCAGACTGGCGATTGTGGATTGTGTTGCCGTGTAGCGGTGCGCTGCTGCTGTCACTTTTCGGCGGCTGGCTGGGCGCGCGACTGGTTAAGGGTAAGGCGCTGTTCAGGCAGTTTGCGGGGTGATGACAGGCGTTAGATTGCCTGATGCGACGCTGGCGCGTCTTATCAGGCCTACAAAACTGCACTTAACCGTAGGCCGGATAAGGCGTTCACGCCGCATCCGGCATGAACAGTGTGCATTTTGGCAATAAATCTGAAACCAACTGTCATGTCGGTTTTTTTAAAGGCCGAAGGTGGTAAACCTTCGGCCTTAGCTACGTTTCCTCAGTTATTCAATAAACTGACGGATCAGTTCCAGCAGCGCGATTAGCGCCTTAAGAACGATGAGAACTTTATCGAGAAAAGTTTTCATCCGTTGCTCCCTTAAGGGAGAAAGACAATCACAGCTTACCCTTACGTTGCCTGTAACTATGATTTTCTTCATGTGCTAGATGAGGACTGCCTCTCTCCAAATTAGAGCACCAGAATCAGCACCACCTGTATCCTGACCAGGACTTAAAAGTACTTTTCCGCACTGCGGTAATCCCTTGAGGCAGTATCACTACTAGCGTCGGGATTGTATCGCCAACATAGCTGTTTGAATATGTAGGCATCCTGACTTATAATTCACTTGCTAGATGAGGACTGTTTCATTTCTGCCCGGAACCACCAAGTCTTGGGCGGAAAAAATAAAAAAACCGACTGTCATGTCGGTTTTTTTATATCTGTATTCTGATGCAACCATTCTGTTCTCACGACAATCGCCGTTTCAGAATATCGCCCATTAACGCGCCTTAACCCACTCCGCCACTTCCGCCCACTCACCTCGAAAGACAACTTTTTCCGCTTTTTTCTCAAGCTGATAGCGATACATCGGGTCGTAATATTCTTCAAGTAACGGCACCAGCCAGGCCAGATGACCGTCGGTACTGCTGGTTGCGAGTTGCGTTGTCAGCGCTGCATCCAGCCTTGCAGCCAGTTCGTTATAGCGTTGTAGCCCCAGCCGACGCTTAATCGCCGAAAGTCCGTGATGCAGGTATTCGCAATACTCCTGCCAGCCCTGTTCGTCGCCGTACGCATGGGTAAAATCATGATGCATACGCAAGAAATACTCTTCGTTCAGGCGTTCAAGACGGATCTCAAACGGATCTTCTACCACCGCAATCGCCGCCTGAGTCATTCGCTCGCGCAGGCATTCCGGCAGGTGATTCGAACCGATCATCCGGCTTTCATCTTCCAGCACCCACAGCCGTAGCTCCTGACGGGCGTCGGTTTTTAGCATTTCGGCAGCCAGCAGATTTTCAAAACTTGTCTGGCTAAGTTGTGGTTGTAACGTGCGACCAAACGCCGAACCGCGGTGACGCGCCAGCCCTTCCAGATCAACACCGTTCGGTTGCTGTTGCACTAACAGCGTTTTGCCGCTGCCGGTACAACCGCCAATCAGCACTATCGGTTTGTGTGACAGTTCAATGGTCGCCTGAATCGCGGCCTGGCGCAGCGCCTTATAACCGCCTGCCACCAGTGGATAATCAATCCCCGCATCATGCAGCCAGCGTTGCACAATGTGCGAACGTTGACCGCCACGGGCGCAGCAGAGAATACCTTGCGGGTTTTGTAGGCACGCAGCCCGCCAGGCGTCCATGCGCTGCTGACGAATTTCACCCGCCACCAGTTTATGCCCCAGCGCCAGCGCCGCGTCTGACCCTTGCTGTTTATAGCAGGTGCCAACGGCGGCGCGTTCATCGTTATTCATTAACGGCAGGTTGATAGCGGCGGGCATTGCGCCTTGCTCAAACTCGATGGGGGCGCGAACATCAATAATGGGCGTATCAGCAATCAGCAGGGCACGATAGTCCTGTTCCGTGTGTCTCTCTTGCATAGTTAAAAGTGAACCTCAAATCAGCTTGCACGCTATTTTACGCGCCAACGCGCAAGGAAACTTGATTTTTAACTGCGTGGGTTGCCGAAAATTTCTAAAAATCCGCTGATTTCCGGCCTGCGCTGAGTAAACAAGGTCACAATATCTTCTACCGCTTTGCCACTGCCAAATTTGCGCCATGCCAGACTCAATGGCGAAGGAGGGCGCATCGTTGGGATTGCCCGGCAGATCAATTGTTGATTATCGATCATTGACTGGCAAAGTGATTTTGGCAAAAAACCAATGCCAACGCCCGCCAGATGGGCGGCGATTTTCGTTTCCATATCGGGAACAATAATCTCTTTTTGCCCCGGCAAACGCCAGGCGACGCGCTTGGTTAAGGTGCGGGCGCTGTCTTCAATATTAACCGCCGGAAAGCGCCGTAACTGCGCTTCTGTGAGTGGCTCTTCAACTTTCGCCAGCGGGTGATCCGCCGCCATGACAAAGCGCCATTGCACCGAACCTAAGGGATCAAGGCTAAAAGTATTTGCCAGAGCTTCGGTTCCCGTGACGCCGATAGCCAGTGAAAAACCTTCGTACAATAGCGAGTCCCAGACGCCCATATAGATTTGTCGGGAGATGTGAAACTGGGTAAAGGGGTAACGTTCATTCAGCCACGCCAGCAGCTGGGCGACGGCCTGGGGGTTGTAGAGCAGGTTGTTGATGACAATATTCACCTGGCGTTCCACGCCATCATTCACCTGTTGCAGCTCGCTGGGCATACTTTCCAGCCAGCTCAGCCAGTCTCTGGCCTGAGAAAGTAGATGCTCGCCAGCCGCTGTCAACGTCACGCTGCGAGTCGTGCGGAAAAACAGCGCCACTCCGGTATTCTCTTCCAGAAGTTTAATGCGATAACTGATCGTCGCCGTGGTTTTACATAATCGTTCTGCCGCTTTTGAAAAACTTCCTGTTTCAGCAACCGCAATGAAAGTCCGCAAGGTTTCTGGATCGAACATCTTCAGGTATCCCCTTTTAAATCCGCAAGTTGCGTGATTTTCTTATCCTCTGATTTATCAGTATTTTTACATGATAACCCTGTGTGATTTGTGGACTAAATCTAGTTTTGGAAAAATATTCCAACTTTTGTGTTGATGTTGTTCTCTTAAGGTTTTAGATTGCCTGTTATTGAACCACATTGACCGGTCGGCGGTGGTTGAACGGAATTATGTTACAAGGACAAAAAGATGAAACTTCAGGTATTACCGTTAAGTCAGGAAGCCTTTAGTGCTTATGGCGACGTAATCGAAACGCAGCAACGGGATTTTTTCCATATTAACAATGGCCTGGTGGAGCGTTACCACGATTTGGCGCTGGTTGAGATTCTTGAGCAAGACCGTACGCTTATCAGCATTAACCGCGCGCAACCGGCGAATCTGCCGCTGACCATTCACGAACTCGAACGTCATCCGCTGGGCACTCAGGCCTTTATTCCGATGAAAGGGGAAGTGTTTGTGGTGGTCGTGGCCTTAGGTGACGACAAACCAGACCTGTCAACCCTGCGGGCGTTTATTACCAACGGTGAACAGGGAGTGAATTACCATCGTAACGTCTGGCATCACCCACTTTTCGCCTGGCAGCGCGTCACCGATTTTCTGACCATCGATCGCGGCGGCAGTGACAACTGTGATGTTGAAAGTATTCCTGAACAGGAACTCTGTTTTGCGTGACGCCTGCAACCGACTTGCATAAGATAAACTAATTGTTCATTGTTTATGCTCACTTGTAGGTCGGAGTTAACGTAGGTATGACGGAAGTTAGACGGCGCGGCAGGCCAGGACAGGCGGAGCCTGTGGCACAAAAGGGCGCACAGGCGTTAGAGCGGGGAATTGCGATTCTGCAATATCTGGAAAAAAGTGGGGGAAGTTCGTCGGTTAGCGATATTTCTCTCAATCTGGATTTGCCGCTCTCCACGACCTTTCGCTTGCTGAAGGTTTTACAGGCAGCGGATTTTGTCTATCAGGACAGTCAGTTAGGCTGGTGGCATATAGGATTAGGTGTCTTTAACGTCGGTGCGGCGTACATCCATAACCGCGATGTCCTCTCCGTCGCTGGGCCATTTATGCGCCGCCTGATGTTACTTTCCGGCGAAACGGTCAATGTCGCGATTCGTAACGGCAATGAAGCAGTATTAATTGGTCAGTTAGAATGTAAATCGATGGTCAGGATGTGTGCGCCGCTGGGCAGTCGTCTGCCGCTGCATGCTTCCGGTGCGGGCAAAGCGCTGCTTTATCCGCTGGCGGAAGAGGAGTTGATGAGCATCATTCTGCAAACCGGTTTGCAGCAGTTTACGCCAACTACGCTTGTGGATATGCCCACCTTGCTGAAGGACCTGGAACAAGCGCGTGAACTGGGCTATACCGTAGATAAAGAAGAGCATGTTGTAGGTCTGAATTGCATAGCTTCAGCAATTTACGATGATGTAGGTAGCGTTGTTGCCGCTATCTCCATCTCCGGGCCTTCTTCAAGACTGACAGAAGATCGTTTTGTCAGTCAGGGTGAGCTGGTCAGAGACACCGCCCGCGATATCAGCACGGCGTTGGGACTGAAAGCACATCCATAGTGTCTGTCGCATCCCGCTCTGCGGAGCGGGTTTTTTTGACAAAATTTGAAAGTTGGAAAATTTTTCCAATTAATAGAGGTAGGAATAAAATGGCAAAAATGAGAGCCGTTGACGCGGCAATGTATGTGCTGGAGAAAGAAGGTATCACCACCGCCTTCGGCGTTCCGGGAGCTGCAATCAATCCGTTCTACTCAGCGATGCGTAAGCACGGCGGTATTCGTCACATTCTGGCGCGTCATGTGGAAGGTGCTTCGCACATGGCGGAAGGTTATACCCGCGCAACGGCAGGGAATATCGGCGTATGTCTGGGGACTTCCGGTCCTGCGGGCACGGACATGATCACCGCGCTCTATTCCGCTTCTGCTGATTCCATTCCTATTTTGTGCATCACTGGTCAGGCACCGCGTGCTCGTCTGCATAAAGAAGATTTCCAGGCTGTTGATATCGAAGCTATCGCCAAGCCGGTAAGTAAAATGGCGGTTACAGTACGTGAAGCGGCGCTCGTGCCTCGTGTGCTGCAACAGGCATTTCACCTGATGCGTTCTGGTCGTCCGGGTCCGGTACTGGTGGATTTACCGTTCGACGTTCAGGTGGCGGAAATCGAGTTTGATCCTGACATGTACGAACCGTTGCCGGTCTACAAACCAGCGGCCAGCCGTATGCAGATTGAAAAAGCGGTCGAAATGTTAATCCAGGCTGAACGTCCGGTAATTGTTGCCGGGGGCGGAGTCATCAATGCTGACGCAGCTGCACTGTTACAACAGTTTGCTGAACTGACCAGCGTTCCGGTGATCCCAACGCTGATGGGCTGGGGCTGTATTCCGGATGACCACGAACTGATGGCCGGGATGGTGGGGCTGCAAACCGCACATCGTTACGGTAATGCAACGCTGCTGGCGTCCGATATGGTGTTTGGTATCGGTAACCGTTTCGCCAATCGTCATACCGGTTCGGTAGAGAAATACACCGAAGGGCGCAAAATCGTCCATATCGATATTGAGCCGACGCAAATTGGCCGCGTGCTGTGCCCGGATCTGGGGATTGTCTCTGATGCTAAAGCTGCCCTGACTTTACTGGTTGAAGTGGCGCAGGAGATGCAAAAAGCGGGTCGTCTGCCGTGTCGTAAAGAATGGGTCGCCGACTGCCAGCAGCGCAAACGCACTTTGCTGCGCAAAACCCACTTCGACAATGTGCCGGTGAAACCGCAGCGCGTGTATGAAGAGATGAACAAAGCCTTTGGTCGCGATGTTTGTTATGTCACCACCATTGGTCTGTCACAAATCGCTGCGGCACAAATGCTGCATGTCTTTAAAGACCGCCACTGGATCAACTGTGGGCAGGCAGGCCCGTTGGGCTGGACCATTCCGGCGGCGCTGGGCGTGTGTGCCGCTGATCCAGAGCGCAATGTGGTGGCGATTTCCGGTGACTTCGACTTCCAGTTCCTGATTGAAGAATTAGCCGTTGGCGCACAGTTCAACATTCCGTACATCCATGTACTGGTCAATAACGCCTATCTGGGTCTGATTCGCCAGTCGCAGCGCGCGTTTGATATGGATTACTGCGTACAGCTCGCATTCGAAAATATTAACTCCAGCGAAGTGAACGGTTACGGCGTCGACCACGTAAAAGTAGCGGAAGGTTTAGGTTGTAAAGCTATTCGGGTCTTCAAACCGGAAGATATTGCACCGGCATTTGAACAGGCGAAAGCATTAATGAATCAATACCGTGTACCTGTGGTAGTGGAAATCATTCTCGAGCGCGTAACCAATATTTCAATGGGCAGCGAACTCGATAATGTGATGGAATTTGAAGATATCGCCGATAACGCAGCGGACGCACCGACTGAAACCTGCTTCATGCACTATGAATAAGGGAGATAAATAATGTTACGTTTCTCTGCGAATTTATCGATGTTATTTGGTGAATATGATTTTCTCGCCCGTTTTGAGAAAGCAGCGCAGTGTGGTTTTCGCGGCGTTGAATTTATGTTTCCTTATGACTACGACATTGAAGAATTAAAACAGGTGCTGGCGAGTAATAAACTCGAACATACTCTGCACAATTTACCGGCGGGTGACTGGGCGGCGGGGGAGCGCGGTATTGCTTGTATTCCTGGCCGTGAAGAAGAGTTTCGGGATGGCGTAGCAGCAGCGATTCGTTATGCTCGTGCGCTGGGTAATAAAAAAATTAACTGTCTGGTCGGTAAAACGCCGGCTGGTTTCAGCAGTGAACAGATTCACGCAACGCTTGTAGAAAACCTGCGTTATGCCGCGAATATGCTGATGAAAGAAGATATTTTATTACTGATTGAACCTATTAACCATTTTGATATTCCTGGTTTCTATCTCACCGGAACTCAACAGGCGCTGAAATTGATTGATGATGTTGGTTGCTGCAATTTGAAAATTCAGTATGACATTTATCATATGCAGCGGATGGAAGGTGAATTAACCAACACTATGACTCAATGGGCCGATAAAATTGGTCACCTGCAAATTGCCGATAATCCGCATCGCGGCGAACCGGGAACCGGAGAAATTAATTATGAGTATCTCTTTACGGTAATTGAAAATTCTGACTACAACGGTTGGGTTGGGTGTGAATATAAACCCCAAACCACCACGGAAGCCGGTTTACACTGGATGGATCCGTACCGTTAAAACGTAACGCTGTTCAGGCAATGCTTTTTTAGGCCGCTAAGTTGGCAGGGGATCGTGTTGTCTGAATTCAGGAAAAGCGAAATTTAAAAGAGGTTAATTATGAAACTGGGATTTATTGGCTTAGGCATTATGGGTACACCGATGGCCATTAATCTGGCGCGTGCCGGTCATCAACTGCATGTCACAACCATTGGTCCGGTTGTTGATGAATTACTGTCACTGGGTGCCGTCAGTGTTGAAACTGCGCGCCAGGTAACGGAAGCATCGGACATCATTTTTATTATGGTGCCGGATACGCCACAGGTTGAAGAAGTTCTGTTTGGTGAAAATGGTTGTACCAAAGCCTCACTGAAGGGCAAAACCATTGTTGATATGAGCTCCATTTCCCCGATTGAAACTAAGCGTTTCGCTCGTCAGGTGAATGAACTGGGCGGCGATTATCTCGATGCGCCCGTCTCCGGCGGTGAAATCGGCGCGCGTGAAGGGACGTTGTCGATTATGGTTGGCGGCGACGAAGCGGTATTTGAACGTGTTAAACCGCTGTTTGAATTGCTCGGTAAAAATATCACCCTCGTGGGCGGTAACGGCGACGGCCAGACCTGCAAAGTGGCAAATCAGATTATCGTGGCGCTCAATATTGAAGCGGTTTCTGAAGCCCTGCTGTTTGCTTCAAAAGCCGGAGCGGATCCGGTACGGGTGCGGCAGGCGCTGATGGGCGGCTTTGCTTCCTCACGTATTCTGGAAGTTCACGGTGAGCGCATGATTAAACGCACCTTTAATCCAGGTTTTAAAATTGCGCTGCACCAGAAAGATCTCAACCTGGCACTGCAAAGTGCGAAAGCACTGGCGCTGAACCTGCCAAACACCGCGACCTGCCAGGAGTTATTTAATACCTGTGCGGCAAACGGTGGCAGCCAGTTGGATCACTCTGCGTTAGTGCAGGCGCTGGAATTAATGGCTAACCATAAACTGGCCTGATACCCGCAATAAAAATGGCCGATATCAGAAAATGAATCGGCCAGCAATATTAAAAAAGAAAGCAGCCAAAGATGTTGCTTCAGTATTAAAAATAATATTTTTATTTTATTTGTTCCTCATAGCTAGATTAAAAACAGCGTTATTCGATACGTGAAATTAAGAGGGATTTATGGAACATCAGAGAAAACTATTCCAGCAACGCGGCTATAGCGAAGATCTATTGCCGAAAACGCAAAGCCAGCGGACCTGGAAAACATTTAACTATTTTACCTTATGGATGGGTTCGGTTCATAACGTTCCCAATTATGTGATGGTCGGCGGCTTTTTTATTCTCGGCTTGTCTACCTTTAGTATTATGCTGGCCATTATTCTTAGCGCCTTTTTTATTGCTGCGGTAATGGTATTGAACGGTGCTGCGGGCAGTAAATACGGCGTACCATTTGCCATGATCCTGCGTGCTTCTTATGGCGTACGTGGTGCACTGTTTCCCGGATTATTAAGAGGCGGGATTGCTGCCATTATGTGGTTTGGCCTGCAATGTTACGCCGGATCGCTGGCCTGCTTGATCCTGATTGGCAAAATCTGGCCGGGATTTTTAACTCTCGGTGGTGATTTTACCCTGTTAGGGCTTTCTCTACCGGGCTTAATCACTTTCTTACTCTTCTGGCTGGTGAACGTCGGAATCGGTTTCGGTGGTGGCAAAGTTTTAAATAAATTCACCGCCATTCTTAACCCGTGTATCTATGTTGTCTTCGGCGGTATGGCGATTTGGGCGATTTCGCTGGTCGGGATCGGTCCAATCTTTGACTACATTCCGAGCGGTATTCAGAAAGCAGAAAACGGTGGCTTCCTGTTCCTGGTGGTGATTAACGCGGTAGTTGCGGTCTGGGCGGCACCGGCGGTGAGCGCATCCGACTTTACGCAAAACGCCCACTCGTTTCGTGAGCAGGCGCTGGGGCAAACGCTGGGTTTAGTTGTGGCCTATATTCTGTTTGCGGTCGCCGGGGTATGTATTATTGCCGGAGCCAGTATTCACTACGGCGCTGACACCTGGAACGTGCTGGATATTGTTCAGCGTTGGGATAGCCTGTTTGCCTCGTTCTTTGCGGTACTGGTTATTCTGATGACGACTATCTCCACTAACGCCACCGGTAATATTATTCCGGCTGGTTATCAGATAGCCGCTATTGCACCGACGAAACTGACCTATAAAAACGGCGTACTGATTGCCAGTATTATCAGTTTGCTGATCTGTCCGTGGAAATTAATGGAAAATCAGGACAGCATTTATCTGTTCCTCGATATTATCGGCGGAATGCTGGGTCCAGTAATTGGTGTGATGATGGCGCATTATTTTGTGGTGATGCGCGGACAAATTAATCTTGATGAACTGTATACCGCAGCAGGGGATTTCAAATATTACGATAACGGCTTTAACCTTACCGCGTTCTCAGTAACTTTGGTCGCCGTTATTTTATCTCTCGGTGGTAAATTTATTCCGTTCATGGAGCCTTTATCACGCGTTTCATGGTTTGTCGGCGTTATTGTCGCCTTTGCGGCCTACGCCTTATTAAAGAAACGTACTGCAGCAGAAAAAACAGGAGAACAAAAAGTCACAGGTTAATTAATCCCGATATTGAACATTGAGTTAAAAAACCAATCTGTATTTTACAAGGAGTTTGTTATGTCTTTTGATTTAATCATTAAAAACGGCACCGTTATTTTAGAAAACGAAGCTCGCGTTGTAGATATCGCCGTTAAAGGCGGAAAAATTGCTGCTATCGGTCAGGATCTGGGCGATGCAAAAGAAGTTATGGATGCGTCTGGTCTGGTGGTTTCGCCAGGCATGGTTGATGCGCACACCCATATTTCTGAACCGGGTCGTAGCCACTGGGAAGGTTATGAAACGGGTACTCGCGCAGCGGCAAAAGGGGGTATCACCACCATGATCGAAATGCCGCTCAACCAGCTGCCTGCAACGGTTGACCGCGCATCGATTGAACTGAAGTTTGATGCCGCTAAAGGCAAGCTGACTATCGATGCGGCGCAACTCGGTGGCCTGGTGTCTTACAACATCGACCGTCTGCATGAGCTGGATGAAGTGGGCGTTGTCGGCTTCAAATGCTTCGTTGCGACCTGTGGCGATCGCGGTATCGACAACGACTTCCGTGACGTCAATGACTGGCAGTTCTTCAAAGGTGCGCAGAAGCTGGGCGAACTGGGTCAGCCAGTGCTGGTGCACTGCGAAAATGCGCTGATCTGTGACGAACTGGGAGAAGAAGCGAAGCGCGAAGGTCGCGTAACCGCTCATGACTATGTGGCTTCGCGTCCGGTGTTTACCGAAGTGGAAGCGATTCGCCGCGTACTGTACCTGGCGAAAGTCGCCGGTTGCCGTCTGCACGTTTGCCACATCAGCAGCCCGGAAGGTGTTGAAGAGGTGACTCGTGCGCGTCAGGAAGGCCAGGACGTTACCTGTGAATCCTGCCCGCATTACTTTGTACTGGATACCGATCAGTTCGAAGAAATCGGTACTCTGGCGAAGTGTTCACCGCCGATCCGCGATCTGGAAAACCAGAAAGGCATGTGGGAAAAACTGTTTAACGGTGAAATCGACTGCCTGGTTTCCGACCACTCTCCATGCCCGCCGGAAATGAAAGCAGGCAACATCATGAAAGCATGGGGCGGTATCGCCGGTCTGCAAAGCTGCATGGACGTGATGTTCGATGAAGCAGTACAGAAACGTGGTATGTCTCTGCCGATGTTCGGCAAATTAATGGCAACTAACGCAGCAGATATTTTCGGTTTGCAGCAAAAAGGCCGGATCGCCCCAGGAAAAGATGCCGACTTCGTCTTCATTCAGCCGAATAGCAGCTATGTTCTTACCAATGACGATCTGGAATATCGCCACAAAGTCAGCCCGTATGTTGGCCGTACCATTGGCGCGCGTATCACGAAAACCCTCTTACGTGGTGATGTGATTTACGACATCGAACAGGGTTTCCCTGTTGCGCCGAAAGGTCAATTTATCCTTAAACATCAGCAGTAATCTGGCCCCTGCAATGCCCGTCCTTGCGGCGGGCATTCTCCGGTTAAGGTGTGTTTATGTTCAATTTTGCAGTGAGCCGTGAAAGCCTGTTATCAGGATTTCAGTGGTTTTTCTTTATTTTTTGTAACACGGTTGTGGTTCCTCCTACGCTACTTTCGGCTTTTCAGTTGCCGCAAAGTAGCCTGCTTACGCTCACGCAATATGCTTTTCTTGCTACCGCGCTAGCCTGTTTCGCTCAGGCGTTCTGCGGCCATCGTCGCGCTATTATGGAAGGTCCGGGCGGCCTGTGGTGGGGAACCATCCTTACTATTACCCTTGGCGAAGCATCGCGCGGGACCCCGATCAACGATATCGCTACCAGTCTGGCGGTAGGGATTGCGATTTCTGGCGTGCTGACGATGTTGATTGGTTTTAGCGGATTAGGTCATCGCCTGGCGCGGTTATTTACGCCGTCTGTGATGGTCTTGTTTATGTTGATGCTGGGCGCGCAGCTGACCACTATCTTTTTCAAAGGTATGCTCGGCCTGCCGTTTGGCATAGCCGACCCAAATTTTAAAATTCAGTTACCGCCGTTCGCGCTCTCGGTGGCGGTGATGTGCCTGGTACTGGCGATGATTATCTTCCTGCCGCAACGTTTTGCCCGTTATGGCCTGCTGGTCGGTACGATAACCGGCTGGTTGTTGTGGTACTTTTGCTTTCCTTCTTCGCACTCGCTTTCCGGTGAGTTGCACTGGCAGTGGTTCCCGCTCGGCAGTGGCGGTGCTTTGTTGCCGGGGATTATTCTGACGGCGGTGATTACAGGTCTGGTAAATATCAGCAATACCTACGGTGCGATTCGTGGCACGGATGTTTTTTATCCGCAACAGGGCGCGGGGAATACGCGTTATCGTCGCAGCTTTGTGGCGACCGGATTTATGACGCTGATAACCGTGCCGCTGGCGGTAATTCCATTTTCACCGTTTGTTTCATCCATTGGTTTATTAACCCAGACTGGCGATTACACGCGGCGTTCGTTTATTTATGGCAGCGTTATTTGCCTGCTGGTGGCACTGGTTCCGGCACTCACGCGACTGTTTTGTAGTATCCCCTTACCGGTGAGTAGCGCGGTCATGCTAGTTTCTTATCTGCCTTTACTCTTTTCCGCGCTGGTATTTAGCCAACAAATAACATTTACTGCTCGCAATATTTATCGACTCGCATTGCCGTTATTTGTCGGCATATTTTTAATGGCATTACCGCCTGTGTATCTGCAAGACCTTCCATTAACGCTTCGCCCTCTGCTCAGTAACGGCTTACTGGTCGGAATTTTACTGGCTGTTCTTATGGATAATCTTATTCCGTGGGAACGTATCGAATAATTTTTTGAAAAAGGATTGATAATGAAGATTGTCATTGCGCCAGACTCGTTTAAAGAGAGCTTAAGTGCAGAAAAATGTTGTCAGGCAATTAAAGCCGGGTTTTCGACCCTCTTTCCCGATGCGCACTATATCTGTTTGCCGATAGCGGATGGCGGCGAAGGGACGGTGGAGGCGATGGTCGCAGCGACGGGCGGCAAAATCGTAACACTTGAAGTCTGTGGACCGATGGGCGAAAAAGTGAATGCTTTTTATGGCCTTACCGGCGACGGGAAAACGGCGGTGATTGAGATGGCGGCGGCAAGTGGCCTGATGCTGGTCGCGCCTGAGAAGCGTAATCCGTTGCTGGCGTCAAGTTATGGCACTGGCGAGCTGATTCGTCATGCGCTGGATAACGGTATTCGCCATATTATTCTCGGCATTGGTGGTAGCGCGACGGTCGACGGCGGTATGGGCATGGCGCAGGCGCTTGGTGCGAGTTTCCTTGATGCCGACGGTCAGGCGCTGGCGGCTAACGGTGGCAATTTAGCGCGCGTGGCAAGCATTGAGATGGAGGAGTGCGATCCGCGCCTGGCGAACTGCCATATTGAAGTAGCGTGCGATGTAGATAATCCGTTAGTAGGGGCACGCGGCGCGGCGGCGGTGTTTGGCCCGCAAAAAGGGGCAACGCCAGAAATGGTCGAAGAGCTGGAACAGGGGCTGCAAAATTACGCCCGTGTTTTACAACAGCTAACTGAAATCAACGTCTGCCAGATGGCGGGCGGCGGTGCTGCCGGAGGCATGGGCATTGCGGCGGCGGTATTCCTCAATGCGGATATTAAACCGGGTATTGAGATTGTGTTGAATGCGGTCAATCTTGCGCAGGCGGTGCAGGGTGCAGCACTGGTGATCACCGGGGAAGGGCGCATCGACTCGCAAACGGCAGGCGGTAAAGCGCCGCTGGGTGTGGCATCGGTGGCGAAGCAGTTTAATGTACCGGTGATTGGGATTGCTGGCGTATTGGGTGATGGCGTGGAAGTGGTGCACCAGTACGGCATTGACGCGGTATTCAGCATTTTGCCACGTCTGGCACCTTTAGCCGAAGTGCTCGCAAGCGGTGAAACCAATCTCTTCAACTGTGCGCGAAATATTGCCTGCGCCATTAAAATAGGTCAGGGAATTAAAAACTGACTCTTACCTTTAAAGCGGATGCGATTTATATCGCATCTTTTTTTTACCTGAATTGACTACAAAAAAAGCCACGGTATAAACCGTGGCAAAATCCAACATAGCTAAAAATAATCAGGCGTGTGGTATGACTTAAATCTCAACGTCGCGGTTACAATCTTTCGAGTAAATATAACTAAACGCTTCACCACGCCCTACGCCATAACCGGCCTGTAAGGAATAAGCGCCCATAAAGATGTAATCGCCTTTTTTCACCGGGATCCAGTTATTGTCGAGGTTATAAACCCCCTGACCGGAAAGAATATAGGCACCGTGTTCCTGGACGTGAGTTTCGATATAACCGTGGCTGGCACCTGGCGCAAAAGAGAGGATATGCATGTTCATATCAAAACCTAACTCTTTGGGCAGAAAATCCAGCAGAATAACATCGTCCATGCCTTCATAATGAATGCGTTCCAGTTCGCTGGCATTGCCAGAAACCAGCCACGGCGCATGACCTTCTACCGGAACATAGCGACGCTTATATAAAAAGATTTGGCTGTCTTCGGCCTGGGCGTTAACAAAAGTCATTAAGGAGCCTGGCGGGCAATAAAGATAACCACCTTCGCTTAAGGTAAATGTTTTCCCTTCGGCTTTGGCAGTGATATTTCCAGAGATCACATACAGGAACGTTTCAATTCCTTCACCACCGAAGCCCTGTTGGTTGCCGCCGTTTTGATGCAGTGTGACCAGATAATCAACAAAAGAGGCCCCCAGCTTTGGCGTGGAGAGGATTGTCGCGTCACAATTTTCAAAGCCCGGAATAATATTTTTTACCAGACCGTCCGGGGTTAGCAGCGCGAAATTACCGTGTTTAACAATCGCACGGTTAGCCAGTAAATCATCGCGGTAACCGGTGACGTTATTTAAATATCCCATTTATGACTCCTTATTTCTGCCAGGCAAGTTGATAAAGCATGAGTGCCAACGTTTTGACCCCTTCGGCAAGGTCGTTAATATTAGTGCGTTCCGCCGGGTTATGGCTGATCCCGTTGATGCTGGGAATGAAAATCATGCAGGTCGGCACGCGAGGCGCGAAAATTTGTGCGTCGTGCCCGGCACCACTGTGCATTACCCGGTAATTCAGTTTTTCGCTTTCACACAATTCTGTCAGGGTGACGACAAGCTCCTTGTTCATCGGCACGGGTTCTTCGTCCATCCATAAATCGATATCAATACCAATGTCCATTTCATCGCAAATCGCCCGCATGTCGTTTTCTAACTGTTGGGTAAAATCGCGCAACACGGCAGTGTCGGTATGACGACAATCAATAGTGAACGTGGTTTTACCCGGCACTACATTCACCGTATTCGGGCGCGGCTCCACCTTGCCAAAGGTCAGCACCAGCGGATCGCCCATCTTTTTCGCTTTCTCAACTGACTGATGGCAAATGCGACTGAAAGCGTAAACCGTATCACGACGATAACCCATCGGCGTGGTGCCTGCATGGTTTGATTCGCCGTTCAGCGTCACCGTGTAGCGACGTTGCCCGACAATCGCATTCACCACGCCAATTGACTGACCATTACTTTCCAGCACACAACCCTGTTCGATATGCAGTTCGACAAAGGCTTTGATGTCCAGGCGCGGAGTTAGTGGGGCGTTCGGCAGAGTAAATCCGCAAGCCTTCATTGCATCGACAAAACTATTTCCTTTGGCATCACAGATATTCCGCACGTCGTCAGGATTCGCCAGCCCAAAGATATTTTTACTGCCCCAGAAGACATACGGGAAGCGGCTGCCTTCTTCTTCCGCCATTGCCACCACTTCGACCGTTCGCAGCGGCGCGCCGTATTGCGTTTTCAGCCAGTCAATCGCCAGCCACGCCGCCAGTGCGCCGAATTGTCCGTCGAGGTTACCGCCGTTAACCACGGTATCAATATGCGAACCGCTCAGAATCACTTCCTGAGGGTATTCGCTGCCGTTCAGGCGGCCGTATAAATTCCCCACTTCATCGAAACGTGTTTCCAGCCCACTTGCTGCCATTCTTTTTTTAAATTGCTGCTGGGTTTCCAGCCACTCCGGCGAATAAAGTAAACGGGTCATCCCACCCGCTGGGTCAGCGCCAAAAGAGGAAAGCCAGGGCAGCGTTTCTTCTATAGCTTGACGGAAATGTGTAATCATAAGAAAGTCCTGTCTCAACAATTATTGCGCAAAGGGATTTTTCGTTTCGTATGACGTGTTATAAAGCGCGTCGGAAATTAAATACTGGTAAATATCATCAACAATTTCGATGCCTTCGACGGCGGTTTTGTGTTGTTTAATATCCTGATCCTGTCCGGGATAATAAACCTGGTTAAAACCGGGCGCGGGGGTAATGGCATTTAATTCGCGCATGGTCTGGCTAAGATGTTGACGGAATAATTCGCTGGAGGAGAAAAAGTTCGGATTAATAACTACATGTAATTGCCCCAAATTACGTCCGGCGTGTAAATCGTCATACATCGAACTGACCTGACGCCCGAACGGTAAGCCGAGTAAGACGCCTGAGAGGACGTCAATCATCATCATCAGGCCATAACCTTTCGGTCCGGCAGCCGGGAGCAGGGCGTTAACCGCGAAGGGATCGGTTGTTGGTGCACCGTTTTTATCGACCGCCCAGGTATCCGGGATAGACATATTGCGCGAGCGGGCGTCGAGCACTTTTCCCCATGCCTGTACGGTAGTCGCCATATCAAAAGTAAGAATCTCGTCGCCTTCTCCCGGCGCGGCAAAGGCCAGTGGGTTAGTGCCGTAGTAAATTTCCGCGCCGCCAAACGGCACCACCATTGGATCGGACTGGCACATCGAAATGCCAATCAATCCGGCGCGGGCTGCCTGCTGCACAAAATAAGAGATTGCGCCGCTGTGACCCATTCGGCTGATGCCAACCACCGCCACGCCATGTTGTTGTGCTGTTTTAATGGCATGTTCCATACCCATTTTTGCCGCGACCTGTCCGGCGGCATTGTCGGCATGTAAAATTGCCGAGCACGGTCCGGTTTCTTCAAGACGAAACTCTGGTTCGCGGTTGGTGCCGCCTTTTGATATGCGCTCTGCGTAGTATTCAACGCGCACCGCGCCATGAGAGTGGATCCCTCTGGCATCGGCGTAAACCAATACTTCAGCCACGGTTGCAGCGTGCTCACGTTTTAACCCAGCCTGACAGAGTTTATTCTCAATTAACTGGTGGAGTGTTTCCCGACTGATTTTCATCTGTCTTCCTTTTTAACGATGGTGTGAAGCATGACTGCAATTAACATACAGGGAAAATATCTGGATTATGTGATCCAGACAGGCAAAAAAATATAGTTAGAATTTATTTGATAATCCGCTCGCTTTTAACCTGGTTTTTAAAACAACTATGCTTATTAAAAAATAACGTGTAATAGTCTGGCGGTTATTTGAATTCTTTTGTTAATAATGTCTGTGTGATATTCATCACCTTATTTACTCGTTGTCATCGATACCGTAATCGCCACATTAACACTGCTCGTGCAATTGCCATGGGTGCAATTTTTAAGGAGTTGTTATGATCCACGCCTTTATTAAAAAAGGGTGTTTTCAGGATTCAGTCAGTTTAATGATTATTTCACGAAAACTCAGCGAATCAGAAAATGTTGATGATGTTTCCGTAATGATGGGTACGCCCGCCAATAAAGCGTTACTAGAGACTACAGGTTTCTGGCATGACGATTTTAATCACGCCACGCCGAACGATATTTGCGTGGCAATTCGTAGCGAAGCTGCGGATGCGGGGATCGCGCAGGCGATTATGCAGCAGCTTGAAGAGGCGCTAAAGCAACTGGCGCAGGGAACGGGCAGCAGCCAGGCGTTGACGCAGGTACGTCGCTGGGACAGTGCCAGTCAGAAATTACCCAATGCCAATCTGGCGCTGATTTCAGTGGCTGGCGAGTATGCGGCGGAACTGGCGAACCAGGCGCTGGATCGCAACCTCAACGTGATGATGTTCTCCGATAACGTCACGCTGGAAGATGAAATCCAACTTAAAACCCGCGCGCGGGAAAAAGGTTTGCTGGTGATGGGGCCGGACTGCGGTACATCGATGATTGCCGCCACGCCGCTGGCTTTTGCTAACGTGATGCCGGAAGGCAACATTGGCGTCATTGGCGCTTCCGGTACCGGGATTCAGGAGCTGTGCTCACAGATTGCGCTGGCAGGTGAGGGAATTACTCACGCGATTGGTCTTGGCGGGCGCGATCTCAGCCGTGAAGTGGGCGGCATCAGTGCGCTAACGGCGCTGGAAATGCTCAGTGTAGACGAGAAAAGCGAAGTGCTGGCGTTTGTTTCAAAACCGCCTGCCGAAGCTGTGCGTCTGAAAATTGTTAATGCCATGAAAGCAACCGGCAAACCGACGGTGGCGCTGTTTTTAGGTTATATCCCGGCGGTGGCCCGCGACGAGAATGTCTGGTTTGCCTCCTCGCTGGATGAGGCTGCGCGCCTGGCTTGCCTGCTTTCACGCGTTACGGCGCGACGTAACGCGATAGCGCCTGCCAGCAGCGGATTTATTTGCGGCTTGTATACCGGCGGTACGTTAGCCGCCGAAGCGGCGGGATTACTTGCCGCGCATCTTGGCGTGGTAGCCGACGATACCCATCATCACGGCATGATGCTCGACGCCGATGGTCACCAGATTATTGACCTCGGCGATGATTTCTACACCGTCGGGCGTCCCCATCCGATGATTGACCCAACCTTACGCAACCAGTTAATTGCCGATCTCGGCGCTAAACCGCAAGTGCGCGTATTGCTGCTTGATGTGGTGATTGGCTTCGGTGCGACCACCGATCCTGCTGCCCCGCTGGTAAGCGCCTGGCAAAAAGCCTGTGCCGCGCGTCCAGACAATCAACCACTGTATGCCATTGCCACGGTGACAGGCACTGAACGTGACCCGCAATGCCGCTCGCAGCAAATCGCCACGCTGGAAGATGCGGGGATCGCGGTAGTGAGTTCGCTACCGGAAGCCACCTTGCTGGCGGCGGCGTTAATTCATCCGCTCTCGCCTGCCGCACAGCAACATACACCGTCATTACTGGAAAACGTCGCCGTGATTAACATCGGATTACGCAGCTTTGCGCTGGAGCTACAAAGCGCCAACAAACCGGTTGTGCATTACCAATGGTCGCCAGTCGCTGGCGGCAATAAAAAACTGGCTCGTTTATTAGAACGTTTGCAATAAGGGGTTCCCATGTTTACATCAGTGGCGCAAGCCAATGCTGCGGTTATCGAACAAATTCGTCGCGCTCGTCCACACTGGCTGGATGTGCAACCGGCTTCTTCACTCATTAATGAATTAAATCAGGGTAAAACACTGCTTCACGCCGGGCCGCCGATGCGCTGGCAGGAGATGACCGGACCCATGAAAGGGGCATGTGTGGGCGCATGTCTGTTTGAAGGCTGGGCGAAAGATGAAGCGCAGGCACTGGCAATGCTGGAGCAGGGGGAAGTGAACTTCATTCCTTGTCACCATGTGAATGCTGTCGGGCCAATGGGCGGCATTACTTCTGCCAGTATGCCGATGCTGGTGGTCGAGAACGTGACCGACGGCAATCGGGCGTACTGCAACCTCAACGAAGGTATCGGCAAAGTGATGCGTTTTGGCGCTTACGGCGAAGATGTCCTGACTCGCCATCGCTGGATGCGCGATGTGTTAATGCCAGTATTAAGCGCGGCGCTGGGGCGCATGGAGCGCGGTATCGATCTCACCGCGATGATGGCGCAGGGCATTACCATGGGCGATGAGTTCCATCAGCGCAATATTGCTTCCTCAGCACTGTTAATGCGTGCGCTGGCCCCACAAATTGCTCGCCTCGATCATGATAAACAACACATCGCGGAAGTGATGGATTTCCTCAGCGTGACCGATCAGTTCTTCCTTAACCTCGCGATGGCTTACTGCAAGGCGGCGATGGATGCTGGTGCGATGATCCGCGCAGGCAGCATCGTCACGGCTATGACCCGCAACGGCAATATGTTCGGGATTCGGGTCAGCGGGCTGGGCGAACGCTGGTTTACTGCGCCTGTAAACACTCCCCAAGGTCTATTTTTCACCGGCTTCTCGCAGGAGCAGGCGAACCCGGATATGGGCGATAGCGCGATTACCGAAACCTTTGGTATCGGTGGTGCGGCAATGATCGCCGCCCCTGGCGTAACACGCTTTGTCGGTGCGGGTGGTATGGAAGCAGCCAGAGCAGTATCTGAAGAGATGGCAGAAATCTTCCTTGAGCGCAATATGCAGTTGCAGATCCCTGGCTGGGATTTCCAGGGCGCGTGTCTGGGGCTGGATATTCGTCGCGTGGTAGAAACCGGCATTACGCCGCTCATCAATACCGGTATCGCCCATAAAGAAGCGGGGATCGGGCAGATTGGTGCAGGCACTGTGCGGGCACCGCTGGCGTGCTTTGAACAGGCGCTGGAAGCACTGGCTGAAAGCATGGGTATTGGTTGAGGAACGCGCAATGACGATCATCCATCCTCTGCTTGCCAGCCGTAGTTCACCGAATTATCGCCAGCCCTGGCGGTTAGCGGGCGTGTGGCGGCGGGCGATTAACCTGATGACGGAAAGCGGTGAATTGTTAACGCTGCATCGTCAGGGTAGTGGTTTCGGTCCCGGAGGATGGGTGCTTCGCCGCGCACAATTCGATGCGTTATGCGGTGGATTATGCGGCAATGAACGACCACAGGTTGTGGCTCAAGGGATTCGCCTCGGGCGTTTCACGGTTAAACAGCCACAGCGTTATTGTTTGCTGCGTATTACGCCGCCTGCGCATCCCCAACCGCTTGCAGCGGCATGGATGCAACGCGCGGAGGAAACCGGGCTTTTCGGGCCGCTGGCGTTGGCGGCAGGCGATCCGCTTCCCGCTGAATTACGCCAGTTTCGTCACTGTTTTCAGGCCGCGCTCAATGGCGTTAAGACCGACTGGCGGCACTGGCTGGGTAAAGGGCCGGGATTAACGCCGAGTCATGATGACACGCTAACGGGAATGCTGCTGGCAGCCTGGTATTATGGCGCTTTAGATGCGCGCTCCGGTCGCCCGTTTTTTGCCTGTTCCGACAATCTTCAACTCGTTACCACAGCGGTGAGCGTTAATTATTTACGTTATGCCGCGCAAGGATATTTCGCCTCGCCACTCCTGCACTTTGTTCATGCTCTGAGTTGCCCGAAACGTACCGCTGTGGCGATTGATTCGCTGCTGGCGCTGGGGCATACGTCAGGGGCTGATACGCTGCTGGGGTTCTGGCTTGGTCAACAATTATTACAAGGAACACCATGAAAACACTGGTTGTAGCTCTTGGGGGCAATGCCTTACTCCAGCGCGGTGAGGCGCTGACGGCAGAAAATCAATATCGCAACATTGCCAGTGCTGTTCCCGCGCTGGCGCGCCTGGCGCGTACTTATCGGCTGGCGATTGTTCACGGCAACGGGCCGCAGGTGGGATTGTTGGCGTTACAGAATCTGGCGTGGAAAGAGGTCGAACCGTATCCACTGGATGTGCTGGTGGCGGAAAGCCAGGGGATGATTGGCTATATGCTGGCGCAGAGCTTGAGCGCACAGCCGCAGATGCCGCCTGTCACGACGGTGCTGACGCGCATTGAGGTTTCGTCTGATGATCCGGCGTTTTTGCAGCCAGAGAAGTTTATCGGCCCGGTTTATCAGCCAGAAGAACAAGAGGCACTGGAAACGGCTTACGGCTGGAAAATGAAGCGTGATGGCAAATATTTACGCCGGGTGGTGGCATCTCCCCAGCCTCGTAAAATTCTCGACAGCGAAGCCATCGAGTTGTTGCTCAAAGAGGGGCATGTGGTGATTTGCAGTGGCGGCGGCGGTGTTCCGGTGACGGATAACGGAGCAGGGAGTGAAGCGGTGATTGATAAAGATCTCGCCGCGGCGTTGCTTGCCGAGCAGATTAATGCCGATGGACTGGTGATCCTCACCGATGCTGACGCGGTTTATGAAAACTGGGGAACGCCGCAGCAACGCGCCATTCGCCATGCCACACCGGATGAGTTAGCGCCATTTGCCAAAGCCGATGGGGCGATGGGACCGAAGGTAACGGCGGTGAGTGGCTATGTCAGAAGCCGTGGTAAACCTGCGTGGATTGGGGCGTTATCGCGGATTGAAGAGACGCTGGCGGGCGAAGCGGGGACCTGTATTTCGCTGTCGTGATGGGAGCATCCAGCATATGGCGCACCATGCCTGATGCGACGCTTGACGCGTCTTATCAGGCCTACAATGGGTACCGGATTGGTAGTAGGATAAGGCGTTCACGCCGCATCCGGTAATCGGCGCACCATGCCTGATGCGACGCTTGACGCGTCTTATCAGGCCTACAATGGGTACCGGATTAGTAGGCCGGATAAGGCGTTCACGCCGCATCCGGTAATCGGCGCACCATGCCTGATGCGATGCTTGACGCGTCTTATCAGGCCTACAATGGGTACCGGATTAGTAGGCCGGATAAGGCGTTCACGCTGCATCCGGCAAGAATATGAGCACCAGGTTAACTGAACTTATTCTGCGCCCACATCACGCCGCTGGCATACTCTGGCGGCAGCAGCGGGATTAAGGCTTCCAGCGTTGCGGTCAGACGCGATGTGTCGCTGTCGGTCAAATTCAGATGCCCCACCTTACGGCCCGGACGCACTTCTTTGTCGTACCAGTGCAGATGCACCAGCGGCAGTTTCAGCCAGTCATAGTTCACATCGCTACCAATCAGGTTGATCATCACTGACGGGCTATTTACCACCGGTTGCGGTAACGGCAGATCGGTAATCGCCCGCAGATGCAGCTCAAACTGGCTGATGCTGGCACCGTTTTGTGTCCAGTGACCACTGTTATGCACACGCGGAGCCAGTTCGTTGATCAGCAGACCTTGCGGAGTGATAAAACACTCCATCGCCATCACGCCCACATAGCCCAGATCCTGCATAATCGCCGACAGCATCTCTTCGGCCTGCGCCTGCTGCTGTGCGTTGGCCTGCGGGAAAGCGACGCTGGTGCGCAAAATACCGTCCTGATGCAGGTTATGCGTCAGCGGATAAAACACAGTGCTGCCATCAAAGCCGCGCGCGCCAACCAGCGATACTTCGCCAGAGAAGTTAATGCCCTGCTCGACAATACATTCGCCGTAGCATTCAGTCGGTAACTGTGCGGTTTCATCGGCGCGTAAACGCCATTGACCGCGACCGTCATAGCCACCAGTACGACGCTTAACAATCGCCAGTTCACCTAAACGATCAAACACCGCAGGCCACTCACTGCGATCGGCAAGTAACTGCCACGGTGCAGTCGGCAGGTGAAGCTTGTCGAAAAGCTGCTTCTGAGTCAGACGGTCGGCAATAATTGGGAACACATCGCGGTTCACAAAGGCTGGATGGCGTGCCAACTCGCGCGTTAATGCGGTTTCCGGCCAGCGTTCGATCTCAGCGGTAATCACGCTTTGTTGAAAGGGCACCGCCGCCGGTTCAGCGTCCAGCCCGACCGGCCAGACAGCAATGCCTAACGGTTCGCCTGCCTGGCGCAACATACGGCCTAACTGCCCGTTACCGAGGACGCAAACCTGTTTCATGCCGCACCTCGCGGGTCCGGGTTTTCCAGCACTTCATCAGTTTGTGCTTTGCGCCAGTCATTCAGACGCTGGTGCAGTTCTTTATCATGAGTCGCAAGAATTTGTGCTGCCAGTAACGCCGCGTTTGCCGCGCCAGCTTTACCAATCGCCAGCGTACCCACCGGAATGCCGCGCGGCATTTGTACGATGGAGTAGAGGCTATCGACACCGCTCAGTGCGGCGCTCTGTACTGGCACACCCAGCACTGGCACCAGCGTTTTGGCGGCAATCATGCCCGGCAGGTGCGCTGCGCCGCCTGCGCCCGCAATAATCACCTGATAACCGTTCTCTTCGGCACTTTCGGCGAAGCTGAACAGTTTATCGGGGGTGCGGTGAGCAGAAACCACTTCAACGTGGTGCGGGACATTCAGGATTTCGAAGATTTCGGCGGCGAACTGCATGGTAGCCCAGTCGCTTTTGGACCCCATCACGATGGCGACACGCGCCGGATTATTGCGGGAAGACATGCGTCTTAAAACTCCTGTGGTGCACAACTCTCGGCTTTAGAGGGCACAGAGAATAGCACGGAAAGAGAGCAAGGAAAACGGTTGCGTGGCTATGAAATCAGCAAGGTTGCGGGTTTTTAAAATGGAAAATGGATCAGCTCAACGTCATCCGCCGTGACTTTCACCATCGACCCTTCTGTATGCCAGGCACCGAGTACCACGCGAAAAGCAGGTTGCTGATTGGCGATAAGTTCATGGACCGCCGGGCGATGGGTATGCCCGTGAATCAACCATTGCACCTGATGTTTTTCCATCGTACTAACCACCGCGTTTTGGTTAACGTCCATGATCGCCAGCGATTTACTGCTGTTTGCTTCTTTGCTGTTCGCTCGCATTCGCGCAGCAATGCGTTTGCGCACAAACAACGGCAGGGCGAGGAATAGCGTTTGCAGCCACGGCTTGTGGACTTTGGCGCGAAATGCCTGATAACCGATGTCATCGGTGCACAGCGTGTCGCCATGCATAATCAACACCCGACGACCATAAAGTTCGAGCACTTTTTCTTCCGGCAATAACGTCATGCCACTCTCACGGGCAAAGCGTTTGCCGAGCAGAAAATCACGGTTGCCATGAATGAAATAGCAGGGAACGCCGGAATCGGATACCGCTTTGATCGCTGCGGCCATCTGGCGATGGAGTGGGTTGGGATCGTCATCGCCAATCCATGCTTCAAACAGATCGCCAAGAATATACAGTGCGTCGGCCTTGCGGGCTTCCCCCGCTAAAAAACGCAGAAAACCGGCGGTGATCGCCGGTTCTTCCGCGCAGAGATGAAGATCTGCAATAAAGAGTGTCGCCACGATTACTCGCTAACGGTCACGCTTTCAATGATAACGTCTTCTTTTGGCACGTCCTGGTGCATACCGCTACGACCGGTTGCAACACCTTTGATTTTGTCTACCACGTCCATGCCTTCAACCACTTCAGCAAACACGCAGTAACCCCAACCTTGCAGGCTTTCGCCAGAGAAGTTCAGGAAGTCGTTATCAACCACGTTGATGAAGAACTGTGCAGTTGCAGAGTGCGGTGCCTGAGTACGGGCCATTGCCAGCGTACCGCGGGTGTTTTTCAGACCGTTGTTGGCTTCGTTTTTGATCGGTTCTTTGGTGGCTTTTTGCTTCATGCCTGGCTCAAAACCGCCGCCCTGAATCATAAAGCCGTTGATAACACGGTGGAAAATGGTGTTGTTGTAAAAACCTTCGCGGCAGTAGTCCAGGAAGTTTTTAACTGTTTCAGGTGCTTTATCGTCAAAAGTTTTGATGACAATATCGCCGTGATTGGTGTGGAAAGTAACCATTTTTGCATCCTGTTCCGTTTGATTGGTGCTTCAACCCGATTCGGGTCATATATAGGGTGGTGTTATAGCATAACCGCACGATCGGATCATCACGCAATGTATGCTGATTCGCGCGGGAAATATGGGTATTATACGCAACTCAATTACCCACACATGTCTAAACGGAATCTTCGATGCTAAAAATCTTCAATACTCTGACACGCCAAAAAGAGGAATTTAAGCCTATTCACGCCGGGGAAGTCGGCATGTACGTGTGTGGAATCACCGTTTACGATCTCTGTCATATCGGTCACGGGCGTACCTTTGTTGCCTTTGACGTGGTTGCGCGCTATCTGCGTTTCCTCGGCTATAAGCTGAAGTATGTGCGCAACATTACTGATATCGACGACAAAATCATCAAACGCGCCAATGAAAATGGCGAAAGCTTTGTAGCGCTGGTGGATCGCATGATCGCCGAAATGCACAAAGATTTTGATGCTTTGAATATTCTGCGCCCGGATATGGAACCGCGTGCGACGCACCATATCGCAGAAATTATTGAACTCACTGAACAACTGATCGCCAAAGGTCACGCTTATGTGGCGGACAATGGCGACGTGATGTTCGACGTACCGACCGATCCGACCTATGGCGTGCTGTCGCGTCAGGATCTCGACCAGCTGCAGGCAGGCGCGCGCGTTGACGTGGTCGACGACAAACGCAACCCGATGGACTTCGTTCTGTGGAAGATGTCGAAAGAGGGCGAACCGAGCTGGCCGTCTCCGTGGGGCGCGGGCCGTCCAGGCTGGCACATTGAATGTTCGGCAATGAACTGCAAGCAGTTGGGTAACCACTTTGATATCCACGGCGGTGGTTCAGACCTGATGTTCCCACACCACGAAAACGAAATCGCTCAGTCCACCTGTGCCCATGATGGTCAGTATGTGAACTACTGGATGCACTCGGGGATGGTAATGGTTGACCGAGAGAAGATGTCCAAATCGCTGGGTAACTTCTTTACCGTGCGTGATGTGCTGAAATACTACGACGCGGAAACCGTGCGTTACTTCCTGATGTCGGGCCACTATCGCAGCCAGCTGAACTACAGCGAAGAGAACCTGAAGCAGGCGCGTGCGGCGCTGGAGCGCCTCTACACTGCGCTGCGTGGCACAGATAAAACCGTTGCGCCTGCCGGTGGCGAAGCGTTTGAAGCGCGCTTTATTGAAGCGATGGACGACGATTTCAACACCCCGGAAGCCTATTCCGTGCTGTTTGATATGGCGCGTGAAGTGAACCGTCTGAAAGCAGAAGATATGGCAGCGGCGAACGCAATGGCGTCTCATCTGCGTAAACTTTCTGCCGTGCTGGGCCTGCTGGAGCAAGAACCAGAAGCATTCCTGCAAAGCGGCGCGCAGGCAGACGACAGCGAAGTGGCTGAGATTGAAGCCTTAATTCAACAGCGTCTGGATGCCCGTAAAGCGAAAGACTGGGCGGCGGCAGATGCGGCGCGTGACCGTCTTAACGAGATGGGGATCGTGCTGGAAGATGGCCCGCAAGGGACCACCTGGCGTCGTAAGTAATTGCGCTATTGCCGGATGCGAGTTTTCGCATCCGGTTATCGTCTGCGCCACCACAACATTCCCATCAGTAGCATCCCCGGCAACCACACCCACATCAATTCAGAAATAATCACCTGATGCCCGTACGGCGTGGTGTAACGAGACAATGCAAACGGCGCGACTTTAATCACCTGCCAGGGAGCGAAAAAGCGTTCATCTGACCACGGCCACAGCCAGCCAACGCCTTTACCGCCAGTGGTTACCGAATCCAGCAAGCTGTGCGATAGCAACGAAACGGTTAAAAACAGCCAGCAGCGAATCAGCCCAGCCCTGAACCATCGACGTCCAATCAGCACACATAACAGCGGGACAACAAACGCAAACACCAGCGAATGGGTAAACCCGCGATGACCAAAAACATTGCCGTAAGCAACGCCAAATTTAAACGACAATACGTCGGCATCGGGCAGCATCGCCAGGATGATTCCGGCAAATAACAGGCGCGGAGGGATGACTTTCGAACCCAACCCTAAACCAATGCAAAGGGGAACGGCGGCGTGCGTAATAACGGTTGGCATGATGGTCGCTTCGGCAAAATGTCGATGCTATCAGCATGGATGAACGGGGCGTAGAGGGCAAAAGTCTGAAAAGAGAACCGGCCTGTTGATACAGGCCGGGAAAGGGATCAGGCAACAACCTGTACGCTGTGACCTGCAAAACTCACTGTCTGACCGGCGACGATTTTGCAGCGTTTGCGCGTTTCAACCGCGCCGTCGACTTTCACCTGGCCTTCGGCAATCGCGATTTTCGCCTGCGCGCCGCTTTCGCTCCAGCCTTCCAGTTTCAGCAAGTCGCACAGCTCAACGTGCGGATGTTTACCTAAAGAAAATGTCGCCATGTTACTCACCCTGTGGATCATGATATTCAACGCACGCCTGTAGCGTGTTTTCGATCAGCGTGGCAACCGTCATCGGGCCAACGCCGCCCGGAACAGGCGTAATGTATGAGGCGCGTTTAGCCGCGTCTTCAAACACCACGTCGCCCACAACTTTGCCATTTTCCAGACGGTTGATGCCAACATCAATCACAATCGCGCCTTCTTTGATCCAGTCACCAGGAATAAAGCCCGGTTTACCGACGGCAACGATCAACAGATCGGCATTTTCTACGTGATGACGCAGATTTTTAGTGAAGCGGTGAGTCACGGTGGTGGTGCAACCTGCAAGCAGCAGTTCCATACTCATTGGGCGACCGACGATATTCGATGCGCCAATCACCACGGCGTTGAGACCGAAGGTATCGATGTTGTATCGCTCAAGCAGTGTGACGATACCACGCGGGGTGCAGGGGCGCAGACGTGGCGCGCGCTGGCACAGACGACCGACGTTATAAGGATGGAAACCGTCAACGTCTTTGTCCGGGTGAATTCGTTCCAGCACTTTGACGTTATCAATACCCGCCGGTAACGGCAGTTGGACCAGAATGCCATCAATGGTGTTGTCGGCATTCAGCGCATCGATAAGCTCCAGCAGCTCCGCTTCGCTGGTGGTTTCCGGGAGGTCATAAGAACGGGAGACGAACCCGACTTCTTCACAAGCTTTGCGTTTGCTTGCGACATAAATTTGCGATGCAGGGTTGCTACCCACCAGTACTACGGCCAGTCCTGGTGCCCGCAGTCCAGCTGCAATACGTGCCTGAACTTTTTGAGCAACTTCAGAGCGCACCTGCTGCGCAATCGTTTTACCGTCAATAATCTTTGCTGCCATCAGAGAGAGGATTCCATCTGTTACGTAGGTCGAAGGGGATGCGCCTATTTTGTCAGAAGCGGGGCGCGCTGTCAGTTTTCGTTTCAGATTTATCGCGTGAAGCGACCTCTTGTGAAGGTGAGGCGCACCGTCGCTGAGATTGAAAGCTTCATTTTTCGTCCATGATGACGTTGTAAATCTGGAACTGATTTATTTCCTTGTCTAAGGATTAAGATAATTTAAGAAATACCTGACAATATAAAAAGAATTTTCAGCCTAGTAATTTACCGCTTCAGGTCTATATTTGTGTTGAATATATTTTGCGCGGGAATATTCATCTAACGGGGCTCTCTATTTTTTAGAATAGAGTGCATATTTTCAATTAAGACATTCTTAGAGGATAAAAAGGAATTTTACTACTATCAGTGTCTTAAATAAAGTAATCGGTTATATACGGATGTGGAGTCGATAAATGAGATTGAAGGAATATATATGAAATTAAGATTTATTTCGTCTGCGCTGGCTGCCGCACTATTCGCCGCTACGGGTAGTTATGCTGCCGTTGTAGATGGCGGTACAATTCACTTTGAAGGCGAACTGGTGAATGCTGCCTGTTCAGTGAATACTGACTCGGCAGACCAGGTTGTCACACTCGGTCAATATCGTACCGATATTTTCAATGCTGTTGGTAATACCTCTGCATTAATTCCATTCACTATACAGTTGAACGACTGCGATCCTGTTGTTGCCGCTAATGCTGCCGTTGCATTTTCTGGTCAGGCGGATGCAATCAATGATAATTTATTGGCCATTGCATCCAGTACCAATACAACAACAGCAACGGGTGTCGGTATTGAAATACTTGATAATACATCCGCAATTCTCAAACCTGATGGGAATAGCTTCTCAACCAACCAGAACTTGATCCCCGGGACCAACGTTCTTCATTTTTCTGCGCGTTATAAAGGCACCGGTACAAGTGCATCAGCAGGGCAAGCAAATGCTGACGCGACTTTTATTATGAGATACGAATAATCAAAACTACGTAGTTTTGAATTATATATCACGTCTTATAACAAAGTAATGTACCGGTTGTCTGAAGCGGTATGGTGGCAATGTAAATCGAAATCACGCTCACTTTGTATCATGCCGCTTTATTAAATGAAAAGGGAATGATGTGTTGTAATAAACCAAAGCAATCATTTCTTTACACTCCTTATTTTTGCCGTCAGGAATACACAAGGCGTATTAACTATGATGACTAAAATAAAGTTATTGATGCCCATTATATTTTATTTAATCATTTCGGCCAGCGCCCATGCTGCCGGAGGGATCGCATTAGGTGCCACGCGTATTATTTATCCCGCTGATGCTAAACAGACTGCGGTATGGATTAGAAATAGCCATACCAATGAGCGCTTTCTGGTCAATTCGTGGATTGAAAACAGTAGCGGTGTAAAAGAAAAGTCATTCATCATTACACCGCCACTGTTTGTTAGTGAACCCAAAAGCGAAAATACCTTGCGTATTATTTACACCGGTCCACCGCTGGCGGCAGATCGTGAGTCTTTGTTCTGGATGAATGTTAAGACGATCCCTTCGGTAGATAAAAATGCATTGAACGGCAGGAATGTTTTGCAACTGGCGATTTTATCGCGCATGAAGTTATTTCTCCGTCCAATTCAACTACAAGAATTACCCGCAGAAGCGCCGGACACACTCAAGTTTTCGCGATCCGGTAACTATATCAATGTTCATAATCCATCACCTTTTTATGTCACCCTGGTTAACCTGCAAGTGGGCAGCCAAAAGTTGGGGAATGCTATGGCTGCACCCAGAGTTAATTCACAAATTCCCTTACCCTCAGGAGTACAGGGAAAGCTGAAATTTCAGACCGTTAATGATTATGGTTCAGTAACCCCGGTCAGAGAAGTGAACTTAAACTAACCGAATCATCTGACAATATCAGAGCTAATTATGAAAATACCCACTACTACGGATATTCCGCAGAGGTATACCTGGTGTCTGGCCGGAATTTGTTATTCATCTATTGCCATTTTACCCTCCTTTTTAAGCTATGCGGAAAGTTATTTCAACCCGGCATTTTTATTAGAGAATGGTACATCCGTTGCTGATTTATCGCGCTTTGAGAAAGGTAATCATCAACCTGCGGGTGTGTATCGGGTGGATCTCTGGCGTAATGATGAGTTCATTGGTTCACAGGATATCGTATTTGAATCGACGACAGTAAATACAGGTGATAAATCAGGTGGGTTAATGCCTTGTTTTAACCAGGCACTCCTTGAACGAATTGGCCTTAATAGCAGTGCATTCCCCGAGTTAGCCCAGCAGCAAAATAATAAATGCATTAATTTACTGAAAGCTGTACCTGATGCCACAATTAACTTTGATTTTGCAGCGATGCGCCTGAACATCACTATTCCTCAGATAGCGTTGTTGAGTAGCGCTCACGGTTACATTCCGCCTGAAGAGTGGGATGAAGGTATTCCTGCTTTACTCCTGAATTATAATTTTACCGGTAACAGAGGTAATGGTAACGATAGCTATTTTTTTAGTGAACTCAGTGGGATTAATATTGGCCCGTGGCGTTTACGCAACAATGGTTCCTGGAACTATTTTCGCGGAAATGGATATCATTCAGAACAGTGGAATAATATTGGCACCTGGGTACAGCGCGCCATTATTCCGCTGAAAAGTGAACTGGTAATGGGAGACGGTAATACAGGGAGTGATATTTTCGATGGCGTCGGATTTCGAGGTGTACGGCTTTATTCTTCTGATAATATGTATCCAGATAGCCAGCAAGGGTTTGCCCCAACGGTACGTGGGATTGCCCGTACGGCGGCCCAGCTAACGATTCGGCAAAATGGTTTTATTATCTATCAAAGCTATGTTTCCCCCGGCGCTTTCGAAATTACAGATTTGCACCCGACATCTTCAAATGGCGATCTGGACGTCACCATCGATGAGCGCGATGGTAATCAGCAGAATTACACTATTCCGTATTCAACAGTGCCAATTTTACAACGCGAAGGGCGTTTCAAATTTGACCTGACGGCGGGCGATTTTCGTAGCGGTAATAGTCAGCAATCGTCGCCTTTCTTTTTTCAGGGCACGGCACTCGGCGGTTTACCACAGGAATTTACTGCCTACGGCGGGACGCAATTATCTGCAAATTACACCGCCTTTTTGTTAGGGCTGGGGCGCAACCTCGGGAACTGGGGCGCAGTGTCGCTGGATGTAACGCATGCGCGCAGTCAGTTAGCCGACGACAGTCGTCATGAGGGGGATTCCATTCGCTTCCTCTATGCGAAATCAATGAACACTTTCGGCACCAATTTTCAGTTAATGGGTTACCGCTATTCGACACAAGGTTTTTATACCCTTGATGATGTTGCGTATCGTCGAATGGAGGGGTACGAATATGATTACGATTATGACGGTGAGCATCGCGATGAACCGATAATCGTGAATTACCACAATTTACGCTTTAGTCGTAAAGACCGTTTGCAGTTAAATATTTCACAATCACTTAATGACTTTGGCTCGCTTTATATTTCTGGTACCCATCAAAAATACTGGAATACTTCGGATTCAGATACCTGGTATCAGGTGGGGTATACCAGCAGCTGGGTTGGCATCAGTTATTCACTCTCATTTTCGTGGAATGAATCTGTAGGGATCCCCGATAACGAACGTATTGTCGGACTTAATGTTTCAGTGCCTTTCAATGTTCTGACCAAACGTCGCTACACCCGGGAAAATGCGCTCGATCGCGCTTATGCCTCCTTTAACGCCAACCGTAACAGCAACGGGCAAAATAGCTGGCTGGCAGGCGTTGGAGGGACCTTACTGGAAGGCCACAACCTGAGTTATCACGTAAGCCAGGGCGATACCTCGAATAATGGGTACACGGGCAGCGCCACGGCAAACTGGCAGGCCGCTTACGGTACGCTGGGGGTCGGGTATAACTACGACCGCGATCAACATGACGTTAACTGGCAGCTGTCTGGCGGTGTGGTCGGGCATGAAAATGGTATAACGCTGAGCCAGCCTTTAGGGGATACCAATGTTTTGATTAAAGCGCCTGGCGCAGGCGGTGTACGCATTGAAAATCAAACTGGAATTTTAACCGACTGGCGCGGCTATGCGGTGATGCCGTATGCCACGGTTTATCGGTATAACCGTATCGCGCTTGATACCAATACGATGGGGAATTCCATTGATGTTGAAAAAAATATTAGCAGCGTTGTGCCGACGCAAGGCGCGTTGGTTCGTGCCAATTTTGATACCCGCATAGGCGTGCGGGCGCTCATTACCGTTACCCAGGGCGGAAAACCGGTGCCGTTTGGATCACTGGTACGGGAAAACAGTACCGGAATAACCAGTATGGTGGGTGATGACGGGCAAGTTTATTTAAGTGGTGCGCCATTGTCTGGTGAATTACTGGTTCAGTGGGGAGACGGCGCGAACTCACGTTGCATTGCGCACTATGTATTGCCGAAGCAAAGCTTACAGCAAGCCGTCACTGTTATTTCGGCAGTTTGCACACATCCTGGCTCATAAAGGAAATTATCAATGAAGATAATCTGCAGGTCATTATTGGCAATGGCATGTTTGTGGTTAACAAACATATCCTGGGCTACTGTTTGTGCAAATAGTACTGGCGTAGCAGAAGATGAACACTATGATCTCTCAAATGTCTTTAATAGCACCAATAACCAGCCAGGTCAGATTGTTGTTTTACCGGAAAAATCCGGCTGGGTAGGTGTGTCAGCAATTTGCCCACCCGGCACGCTGGTGAATTATACATACCGTAGTTATGTCACCAACTTTGTTGTTCAGGAAACTATCGATAATTATAAATATATGCAATTAAATGATTATCTATTAGGTGCGATGAGTCTGGTTGATAGCGTGATGGATATTCAGTTTCCCCCGCAAAATTATATCCGTATGGGAACAGATCCTAACGTTTCGCAAAACCTTCCGTTCGGGGTGATGGATTCTCGTTTGATATTTCGTTTAAAGGTTATTCGTCCTTTTATTAACATGGTGGAGATCCCCAGACAGGTGATGTTTACCGTGTATGTGACATCAACGCCTTACGATCCGTTGGTTACACCTGTTTATACCATTAGTTTTGGTGGCCGGGTTGAAGTACCGCAAAACTGCGAATTAAATGCCGGGCAAATTGTTGAATTTGATTTTGGTGATATCGGTGCATCGTTATTTAGTGCGGCAGGGCCGGGGAATCGACCTAATGGTGTCATGCCACAAACCAAGAATATTGCGATCAAATGTACGAATGTTGCTGCGCAGGCTTATTTAACAATGCGTCTGGAAGCCAGTGCCGTTTCTGGTCAGGCGATGGTGTCGGACAATCAGGATTTAGGTTTTATTGTCGCCGATCAGAACGATACGCCGATCACGCCTAACGATCTCAATAGCGTTATTCCTTTCCGTCTGGATGCAGCTGCGGCAGCCAATGTCACACTTCGCGCCTGGCCTATCAGTATTACTGGTCAAAAACCTGCCGAAGGACCGTTTAGCGCGCTGGGGTATTTACGCGTCGATTATCAATGAGGTACGGAGAATGAGAAGAGTAATCTTTAGCTGTTTCTGCGGGCTACTGTGGAGTTCCAGTGGATGGGCAGCTGACCCTTTAGGAACGATTAATATCAATTTGCACGGTAACGTTGTTGATTTCTCCTGTACCGTAAACACAGCGGATGTTGATAAGACGGTAGATTTAGGCAGATGGCCCACGACACAATTGCTGGCCGCTGGCGATACCACGGCACTTGTTCCTTTTAGTCTGCGCCTGGAAGGATGTCCTCCGGGATCAGTCGCGATTTTATTTACGGGAACGCCGGCATCCGATGCCAACCTGCTGGCCCTGGACGATCCCGCAATGGCACAAACCGTCGCCATCGAATTACGCAAGAGCGATCGCTCCCGGCTTGCGCTGGGCGAGGCGAGCCCGACTGAGGAGGTAGATGCAAATGGCAATGTAACGCTAAACTTTTTTGCCAATTATCGAGCGTTAGCCAGCGGTGTCCAACCAGGTGTGGCGAAAGCGGATGCGATATTCATGATCAATTATAATTAATATTATATTAATTCATATAATTTGGCGTAGTCGATAAGCTCTACAATTGAATGCAAACCTAGCTTGCCATAAATATTAGATTTATGCGCACTAACTGTTTTATTGCTAAGTAATAACTTATCGGCAATTTCTTTATTAGATAATCCACTAACCAGATAACGTAATATGGTCACTTCACGATTAGATAGCACAGTGACCGTTGAACTATTCGTACTGCATTTATTGCTTTTTATATAGTTGAGCGTTTCGCTGGGAAAAAAAGTGTATCCAGAGAGAATCATCTGAACGGCATGAAAAATATCATTCTGATCATTGCATTTACTGACAAAACCGTTAGCACCAGCTTGTATCGCTCTGCCAGCATAAAAGCATTCTGATTTCGATGATAAAAATAATACTTTCACTGTACTCTGGATTTGTTTGATCCTTTTCAGGAAGGTAAAACCGTCTGTACCGGGCAAGTCTATATCCATAATGATTAAATCAACAGGACGGGTTCGGAGATAGTCGATGGTTATGCGGTAATCATCCGTTTTCAGGACAATCTGCAATTCACTGTTTTTTTGCAACAGAACTTCAATAGACATTCTGATGATAGGATGAGTATCCATAATGATCACCGACGTTGGTTTCATAGTTATCAGTCTCATAGGATCGGACAATTTTCCGTTAGGGCGGGAAATTGTACTTTGATACATGAAAATACGGGTTTTCTTGATTCAGACGCGCAGCGGTGTACGTTTGTTTGCCGCTATAGCGAAATAAATCAGAAAATCAGACGCGGTCGTTCACTTGTTCAGCAACCAGATCAAAAGCCATTGACTCAGCAAGGGTTGACCGTATAATTCACGCGATTACACCGCATTGCGGTATCAACGCGCCCTTAGCTCAGTTGGATAGAGCAACGACCTTCTAAGTCGTGGGCCGCAGGTTCGAATCCTGCAGGGCGCGCCATTACAATTCAATCAGTTACGCCTTCTTTATATCCTCCATAATTCCACAGTGGGACATATTTGGGACATGATCACCAAAAATGTCGTCTATTTTCCTTGCATGCTCTGTCAAATGATTAGGCGCAAGGTGAGCATACCTACGAACCATTTCTATGGACTCCCATCCGCCCATTTCCTGAAGCACAGATAATGGGACGCCTGACTGGATCAGCCAGCTTGCCCAGGTGTGTCTGAGGTCATGGAAACGGAAATCTTCAATTCCTGCACGACGACAAGCTGATAGCCATGATGTCTTGCTGTCGATGCGCATCTTCCTGACCGCAGGCGTTGATGTTCCATCTGCTCGCTTAGCCGCCTTGGTATGTACAAACACCCATTTGTGATGCTTGCCTATTTGATCACGCAACACTTTACAGGCGGTATCGTTCAGCGCCACACCAATGGCGCGGTTTGATTTGCTCTCTTCTGGATTCACCCAGGCAACTCGTCGCTGCATGTCGATTTGTTGCCATTCCAGATTTATGATGTTCGACTTTCTCAGACCAGTTGCCAGCGCAAACTTGACGACAGATTTCAGTGGTTCGGGGCACTCATCAATAAGGCGTTTTGCTTCCTCCTTTTCCAGCCATCTGACTCGCTTGTTTCTGACCGCTGGTATCTTGATGACAGGCGCTTTTTCCAGCCACTTCCAGTCGCGTTCTGCAGCACGGAGAATGGCCTTTATCATGGCAAGATGCTTTGCCTTTGTCTGAGTTGATACTGGCTTTGGTTCATAAACAGGCGGTTCTTTACCTTTCCTGATGGCGGCCTGAACTTTCTGTTTCCATATTTCTTTCGTCTTTCTGTTATGCATTCTGCTTACAGCAGAGTAAATCTTTGCCTCCGAGATATCTTTAAGCCTTATACCCTCAAAATGTTCAAGCCAGAACTCAATCCGGCTTTTATCTGAATCGAGAGATTTTTTATCAGCTTTTTCCTCAAGCCATCTTAGGCAGGCCTCTTCAAAAGTGACATCAGGTAAATCCCCTAGCTTTTCTACTCGCCAGAGTTCTGCTTTTCGCTTGTCGTGCAACTCCTGAGCTTGCCGCTTGTCCTTTGTGCCAAGAGATTCCTTAATTCGTTTCCCGCCCGGGAGCGAATACGAGGCATACCATATTTCATTTCTGCGGAAGAGTGACATTTTCTTTCCTCTGTTATGCCATCACCCGCGCTCACCTGGACAGTATGCAGCGGAGACTGAAGCGCCGCAATGCAGGCTTGCCGTGTTGTGAGGTAAGGAGATTTTGGCTTGGTTGGATCTTTACGTGTTGCCTGTAGGCGGCCTGTTCGTATCCAGTTGGTGGCGGTTGGTCTGGATATCTTAAGAAACTGACAGGCCTCATCGAGTGTGAGGCTGTATGATTCCATGGTTACCTCTGCTTTTTGAACGCATGTCACGTAACTTCTTAATGTGTTCTGCCGTTTCGATCTCTTCTGCTATCCGATCTGCATCAGCTTTATTCACAGGTTCAAAGTCATGATTAAAGCGGAACATGCTGGCGATACATGTTCTGCCTTTTCGGATGTAGTGAACTTTGTTGTGGGTAGAACGCAGGATTTTGCAGGGAGTGCCGTGGTGGTCGACGTACCAGGTGTTAGGAAAAATGATTCTGAACATTTTTACACCTCAGTTGGACGATGTTGAAATTTGCTGCTTTGAGGCCATCACAGTCCCCATTGTTTGTTCTTAAGTTCGATCTCCTCCTGGCAACTCGCACAAGTCCGACAACCCTGAACAGCCAGGCGTCTTCGCTCATCTATCGGATCGCCACACTCACAACAATGAGTTGCGGATACAGTCTGGTAGTTCAGACGACGCATTTTTATTGCTGTATTGCGCTGTAATTCTTCGATTTCTGATGCTGAATCAATGATGTCTGCCATCTTTCATTAATCCCTGAATTGTTGGTTAATACGCTTGAGGGTAAATGCGAATAATAAAAAAGGAGCCTGTAGCTCCCTGATGATTTTGCTTTTCATGTTCACCGTTCCTTAAAGACGCCGTTCAACATGCCGATCGCCAGGCTTAAATGAGTCGGTGTGAATCCCATCAGCGTTACCGTTTCGCGGTGCTTCTTTAGTACGCTACGGCAAATGTCATCGACGTTTTTATCCGGAAAATGCTGTCTGGCTTTTTTGATTTCAGAATTAGCCTGACGGGCAATGCTGCGAAGGGCGTTTTCTTGCTGAGGTGTCATTGAACAAGCCCCATGTCGGCAAGCATAAGCACACAGAATATGAAGCCCGCTGCCAGAAAAATGCATTCAGTGGTTGTCATACCTGGTCTCTCTCATCTGCTTCTGCTTTCGCCACCATCATTTCCAGCTTTTGTGAAAGGGATGTGGCTAACGTATGAAATTCTTCGTCTGTTTCTACTGGTATTGGCACAAACCTGACTCCAATTTGAGCAAGGCTATGTGCCATCTCAATACTCGTTCTTAACTCAACAGGAGATGCTTTGTGCATACCGCCTCCCGTTTATTATTTATCTTCTCAGCCAGCCGCTGTGCTTTCAGTGGATTTCTGATAACAGAAAGGCCGGGAAATACCCAGCCTCGCTTTGTAACGGAGTAGACGAAAGTGATCGCGCCTACCCGGATATTATCGTGAGGATGCGTCATCGCCATTGCTCCCCAAATACAAAACCAATTTCAGCCAGTGCCTCGTCCATTTTTTCGATGAACTCCGGCACCATCTCGTCAAAACTCGCCATGTACTTTTCATTCCGCTCAATCACGACATAATGCAGGCCTTCACGCTTCATGCGCGGGTCATAGTTGGCAAAGTACCAGGCATCTTTTCGCGTCACCCACATGCTGTACTGCACCTGGGCCATGTAAGCCGATTTTATGGCCTCGAAACCACCGAGCCGGAACTTCATGAAATCCCGGGAGGTAAACGGGCATTTCAGTTCAAGGCCGTTGCCGTCACTGCATAAACCATCGGGAGAGCAGGCGGTGCGCATACTTTCGTCGCGATAGATGATCGGGGATTCAGTAACATTCACGCCGGAAGTGAATTCAAACAGGGTTCTGGCGTCGTTCTCGTACTGTTTTCCCCAGGCCAGCGCCTTAGCATTAACTTCCGGAGCCACACCGGTGCAAACCTCAGCCAGCAGGGTGTGGAAGTAGGACATTTTCATGTCAGGCCACTTCTTTCCTGAGCGGGGCTTTGCTATCACGTTGTGAACTTCTGAAGCGGTGATGACGCCGAGCCGTAATTTGTGCCATGCATCATCCCCCTGTTTGACAGCTCTCACGTCGATCCCGGTACGCTGCAGGATAATGTCCGGTGTCATGCTGCCACCTTCTGCTCAGTGGCTTTCTGTTTCAGGAATCCAAGAGCTTTCACTGCTTCGGCCTGTGTCAGTTCTGACGATGCGCGAATGTCGCGGCGAAATATCTGGGAACAGAGCGGCAATAAGTCGTCATCCCATGTTTTATCCAGGGCGATCAGCAGAGTGTTAATCTCCTGCATGGTTTCATCGTTAACCGGAGTGATGTCGCGTTCTGGCTGACGTTCTGCAGTGTATGCAGTATTTTCGACAATGCGCTCGGCTTCATCCTTGTCATAGATACCAGCAAATCCGAAGGCCAGACGGGCACACTGAATCATGGCTTTATGCCGTAACATCCGTTTGGGATGCGACTGCCACGGCCCCGTGATTTCTCTGCCTTCGCGAGTTTTGAATGGTTCGCGGCGGCATTCATCCATCCATTCGGTAACGCAGATCGGATGATTACGGTCCTTGCGGTAAATCCGGCATGTACAGGATTCATTGTCCTGCTCAAAGTCCATGCCATCAAACTGCTGGTTTTCATTGATGATGCGGGACCAGCCATCAACGCCCACCACCGGAACGATGCCGTTCTGCTTATCAGGGAAGGCGTAAATTTCTTTCGTCCACGGATTAAGGCCGTACTGGTTGGCGACGATCAACAATGCGATGAACTGCGCATCGCTGGCATCACCTTTAAATGCCGTCTGGCGAAGAGTGGTGATCAGTTCCTGTGGGTCGACAGAATCCATGCCGACACGTTCAGCCAGCTTCCCTGCCAGCGTTGCGAGTGCTGTACTCATCCGTTTTATACCTCTGAATCAATATCAACCTGGTGGTGAGCAATGGTTTCAACCATGTACTGGATGTGTTCTGCCATGCGCTCCTGAAACTCAACATCGTCATCAAACGCACGGGTAATGGCTTTTTTGCTGGCCCCGTGGCGTTGCAAATGATCGATGCATAGCGATTCAAACAGGTGCTGGGGCAGGCCTTTTTCCATGTCGTCTGCCAGTTCTGCCTCTTTCTCTTCACGGGCGATCTGCTGGTAGTGACGCGCCCAGCTCTGAGCCTCAAGACGATCCTGAATGTAATAAGCGTTCATGGCTGACCTCCTGAAAATGGCTGTGAAAATATCGCCCGCGAAATGCCAGGCTGATTAGGAAAACAGGAAAGGGGATTAGTGATTCAGGCCGTTACCGCGTCCGTCGAGAAAAACTTCCACGAGCAAATCACGGGTATAAGTGCGCTCGATGCCGCGATGCAGATAAAGCCGTCCGCGTAAATTAGCTGATGCAGTCCAGGTACCATCTTTGTGTTTGACCAGCATTCCTGGCATGACCGCGCCGCGATTAACGGTCTGCGTTCCGTAATGTTGATGAACCATAAAAACTCCTGCCCGTAAGCTGGGCTGCTGAACATATAAAGACTTCTGCGCGTATTCAGGCGGTGGATGGCCGCCGGTTGTCATAACTAAGCCGCCTCGTTGAAGCGACTGAGGTATGAAGTGTGGAGTTGATTTCAGCTGGTCACACCGACGTTCACGCGTCCGCTTCACCCCTCGCACTTCCCGTAGCCTGCTGAAATTCAAGCTGCGGATCTAAGCGGTCATCGCAACGGTGAATCAGGTGGTTGCCGTATCGTTGTGTTGTTGCGACATGGTGATAATAGCTATTGCTATTGGTGATATCAATACTTATAGCTATTGATTGATGTGTTTTGATATTAACTGTTTGATAGCAAAAAGAATTAATTTTGTGACTTGCATCGCATAGCGATAACTGAAGGGAGGTTGTGGTGGTTTTTCGAACGGTTTGTGTGATGAGGGGAGGGGACAAAAGAAAACCCGGCACGGTGGCCGGGTATCTTTATTCGAATGGAAGATCTATTTGCCTTTGAGGATTCAACTGTTTTTTTACATGCTCAATTTCGAATATGGTTTTTATGGCATCTCCGATCATATATTGAGTTACTTTTAAATCTACAAGTAACATATCACCTTTAGAAAAATTTAAGGTGTTGTTATCAATATCGCTGATGAATTTCTGGTCTTTTATTTCAGCCAAAAAGCTACTGGCACCATCAGAAAACCGCCACCGGCTTCCTTCATTGAAGGAAATATTTTTAATTTGAAGGGCTTTCTCTACTGTGTACTCTGAAATTATTGATTCTGCTGGTAGATTGACTTTGAAATAATGTGCTTCTTGCTTGTTGATCGTCATGAATGTCAAACCATCATCGACAGTAGAGGCAAAGCTGTCAATGCCTTCCTGCTCTAATGGCTTACTTATAACTTCTTGTAATGAAGAGCGAAGTTTAATATTTTTATAAAGTTCAATAACGTTACTGTCGTAGATCTCGCTTTCGTCATCAACAAAGACTTCGATGTTGCTATCAGGCAAATTGTGTAATTTTTTTATTTTCCTTGGGCCTATCCATTTTATCAGTTGAATTAGGCCTTTGCATATTTTTTCTTTAGAACCAGGACAGAGTCCAATAAAAGCAATCAAATTCGCAGCGGCTGTTGCTGAATCGCCGGATAAAAAATCAACAGCCTGTTTGAACCAAGATGTAGATGAGGCAACCAGATCTATTCCAAATGAGCCAGCTTTAAATGATGCATTGACTTTTACAGAAACAACAGTCTTGTTTCCGTAGAGAGTTTTACCGGCTTCCTCTAATGCATCTGATAGTGATAGAAGGGCAGGAGCAAGGTCTCGCACGTTCATTTCATGCGTTTCCAGTGCCGGACCGTCGTATACTATCCTGAACTTCATATCATTGGTTTCCGAATTGTTGCCCGCATCCATTATGGCATTCACCTGATCACATATACAGTTAATTTACGATATTGTCTTAAATCTTAAAACTTCTATTGTATGGCTACCCATGCTTCCTATACGTCTGCGGCATGCTCCCAATAACCTTACCGAAGATGAACACCCGGTTCATCTCGTCTTTCTCGATCGGGTCCCACGGCGAGTAGCTCTTGTTATCAGAGATAACCAGCAGCTTATCCTTCATCATTTGCAGACGCTTTACATGGGCTGTGTCGTCGTACAGAAACGCATAGATACCATCACCGTCGAAAGATTTAACAGTGATATCAACGAACAGAAGATCACCTGGTTCGATCGTTCCTGACATGCTGTCACCACGTACGTTAATGATGCGGATATTTTCTGCCTTCCTGCCATCGAACATGTGACGAGCATCGTCAAACGAGTACTCAACCGAGCGTAGAACTTCTACAAACTCACGGTTGATGACTCCCGGCCCGGCACTCACTTCTATATCAAGAACGTCAATCTTGAAGTATTTGGGATGGTTGGCAGTAGGCTTCCCTAATTGTTGACCGTCATTTCTCATCGGGCCTATGCCTGATGAGAGCCACTCTGTTCGAACACCCAATGCATTAGCTATTTCAACAATTTTTGTTGAGCCGCGCGCGTTGCCGCTTGTCAGTCTCCAGATTGTGGGTTGAGCTACGCCAGACGCCTTTGCAAGAGCGCCTTGAGACATTCCAGATTGTTCCATCGCTAGGTTTAAGCGATCAGCAAGAGTTTCTTTTTTCATAAGTTTTAATTTATACGCTTGCGTATTGATGGTCAAAACACGTTTTGCTATTGTTATGATTAATACGCATTGCTATTATTTATTCGTTGCAATACCAATAGGAATTGATAATGACAAATCAAACCATTCAACTCGCAATCAGTATTACAGGTAGTCAAAAACGACTGGCAGATCTATGCGGTGTAGCCCAACCCACTGTTTGGCGTTGGCTACACGGTGGCGGAATTGATGCCCGCTATGTAATGAAAATTGTCTCAGCCACTGGTGGAAAGATTAAACCAGCAGATATTCGTCCCGACCTCGCACCATTGTTTAACGCGAGTAACTCTGCCGCCTAAACTGCGGCGTTAACTGATAAGGCAATGACTATGCAACCACTTACATACCAACAGACTAGCGGATTTAGCCCGATTGCGGTGATAAATCGTTCTCAAACAAAACAAGCTCCAGGCCACGAAAAAATCCGTGATGCCGTCCGTGCCTGGTCGGCTGCAGATAATCAGGATGTTGTTGCCGCACTCATTGTGAATGAGTATCGGGAGCAGGGCGGCGGCACCATCGATTTCCCTGATGATGTCAGCCGTGCACGCCAGAAGCTGTTCCGCTTCCTCGATAACAAATTCGATTCTGAAAAATACCGAAATAACGTGCGTGAACTGACCCCGGCAATTCTGGCGGTACTACCGCTGGAATATCGCGGCCACCTGGTTGAGCAGGATAGCTTCATGGCTCGGCTGGCTGAAATGGAAAAGGAACTCAGTGAGGCAAAACAGGCTGTCATTCTCAACGCACCACGCCACCAGAAACTGAAGGAGATGAGTGAAGGCATTGTGTCGATGTTTCGTGTGGACCCGGATCTGGCTGGTCCACTGATGGCGATGGTTACCACCATGTTGGGGGCAATATGACAGGCTCAGAAATGGCGAAAGCCGGTCTGCGGGAACAGAGCCGACTTTCAGGTGCAAATCGTAACGCACTCATTGCGGGAGGAATTATGGCAAACACTGCTGAGATATTCAATTTTCCAGTGCCGGATGTGGCACAAAAGGAGCCGCGCGTGGCAGATCTCGATGATGGTTATACGCGCATTGCAAATGAGTTGCTGGAAGCTGTGATGCTGGCCGGATTAACACAGCACCAGCTTCTGGTCTTCCTGGCTGTCATGCGCAAAACATATGGCTTTAATAAAAAACTGGATTGGGTGAGCAACGAGCAACTTTCCGAGTTGACCGGGATATTGCCGCACAAGTGTTCTGCTGCAAAAAGTGTTCTGGTAAAGCGTGGGATTTTTATTCAGAGCGGGCGGAATATCGGCATTAATAATGTGATCAGTGAATGGTCAACATTACCCGAATCAGGTAAGAAAAATAAAGTTTACCTGAAAGAGGTAAATTTACCTGAATCAGGTAAGAAAAGTTTACCCAAATCAGGTAAAGGCGTTTACCCGAATCAGGTAAACACAAAAGACAAACTAACAAAAGACAATATAAAACCTTTTTCGTCCGAGAATTCTGGCGAATCCTCTGACCAACCAGAAAACGATCTTCCTGTGGTGAAACCAGATGCTGCAATTCAGAGCGGCAGCAAGTGGGGGACAGCAGAAGACCTGACCGCCGCAGAGTGGATGTTTGACATGGTGAAGACCATCGCGCCATCAGCCAGAAAACCGAATTTTGCAGGGTGGGCTAACGATATCCGCCTGATGCGTGAACGTGACGGACGTAACCACCGCGACATGTGCGTGCTGTTCCGCTGGGCATGCCAGGACAACTTCTGGTCCGGTAACGTGCTAAGTCCGGCCAAACTCCGCGACAAGTGGACCCAACTCGAAATCAACCGTAACAAGCAACAGGCTGGCGTGACAGCCGGCAAACCAAAATTCGACCTGACGAACACTGACTGGATTTACGGGGTGGAGCTATGAAAAACATCGCCGCACAGATGGTTAACTTTGACCGTGAGCAGATGCGCCGGATCGCCAACAACATGCCGGAACAGTACGACGAAAAGCCGCAGGTACAGCAGGTAGCGCAGATCATCAACGGTGTGTTCAGCCAGTTACTGGCAACTTTCCCGGCGAGTCTGGCTAACCGTGACCAGAACGAACTGAACGAAATCCGCCGCCAGTGGGTTCTGGCTTTCCGGGAAAACGGGATCACCACAATGGAACAGGTTAACGCAGGAATGCGCGTAGCCCGTCGGCAGAATCGACCATTTCTGCCATCACCCGGGCAGTTTGTTGCATGGTGCCGGGAAGAAGCATCCGTTATCGCCGGACTGCCAAACGTCAGCGAGCTGGTTGATATGGTTTACGAGTATTGCCGGAAGCGAGGCCTGTATCCGGATGCGGAGTCTTATCCGTGGAAATCAAACTCGCACTACTGGCTGGTTACCAACCTGTATCAGAACATGCGGGCCAATGCGCTTACTGATGCGGAATTACGCCGTAAGGCCGCAGATGAGCTTGTCCATATGACTGCGAGAATTAACCGTGGTGAGGCGATCCCTGAACCAGTAAAACAACTTCCTGTCATGGGCGGTAGACCTCTAAATCGTGCACAGGCTCTGGCGAAGATCGCAGAAATCAAAGCTAAGTTCGGACTGAAAGGAGCAAGTGTATGACGGGCAAAGAGGCAATTATTCATTACCTGGGGACGCATAAGAGCTTCTGTGCACAGGACGTTGCCGCGGTAACAGGCGCAACCGTAACCAGCATAAATCAGGCTGCGGCTAAAATGGCGCGGGCAGGAATCCTGGTCGTTGATGGTAAGGTCTGGCGAACGGTGTATTACCGGTTCGCTACCAGAGAAGAACGGGAAGGAAAGGTGAGCACGAATCTGATTTTTAAGGAGTGTCGCCAGAGTGCCGCGATGAAACGGGTATTGAGGGTATATAAAAGAACATCAATGGGTACACAATGATGAAACAGGTGAGTTGAGTTCAAACTGTAGTACAATTCTCTCCAGTTTGAACAGGAAAGAATATGCTATGAACCCTTATATTTATCTTGGTGGTGCAATACTTGCAGAGGTCATTGGTACAACCTTAATGAAGTTTTCAGAAGGTTTTACACGGTTATGGCCATCTGTTGGTACAATTATTTGTTATTGTGCATCATTCTGGTTATTAGCTCAGACGCTGGCTTATATTCCTACAGGGATTGCTTATGCTATCTGGTCAGGAGTCGGTATTGTCCTGATTAGCTTACTATCATGGGGGTTTTTCGGCCAACGGCTGGACCTGCCAGCCGTTATAGGCATGATGTTGATTTGTGCCGGTGTGTTGGTTATTAATCTATTGTCACGAAGCACACCACATTAAAAATAATTTCTTTTAAAAGAATGAAATATGGCGGTTCATATCTTTACATGGGCCGCTTTTGTTAATGTTTTTAGTTTTTGTGTATTCTTTTGTGCCTTCAAGATTATTGCGTAAGCAAATTGCAATACGATTATTGTTGTATATTCAAGAGAATGTGATCGTAATTGTCTTTTTAAATAAAAATTAAACAAAAATTATATCTCACCACTAAGGTTTATAAAAGCATACGTTAGCAGGTGTCACCATGAAAAAAGCCATAGCATATATGCGATTTTCATCACCAGGTCAGATGTCTGGCGACTCATTAAACCGACAGAGAAGACTTATTGCTGAATGGTTAAAGGTAAATAGTGATTATTATCTTGATACCATAACATATGAAGATTTAGGATTAAGTGCATTCAAAGGAAAGCATGCACAATCAGGAGCTTTTTCGGAATTTTTAGATGCTATAGAGCATGGTTATATATTGCCAGGAACTACATTGTTAGTTGAAAGTCTGGACAGACTTTCAAGAGAAAAAGTCGGTGAAGCGATTGAACGTCTGAAATTGATTTTGAATCACGGTATTGATGTTATAACTCTTTGCGACAATACAGTCTATAATATTGACTCTTTGAATGAGCCATATTCATTAATAAAAGCCATACTTATAGCACAAAGGGCAAATGAAGAAAGCGAGATAAAGTCAAGTCGGGTTAAATTATCATGGAAGAAAAAACGGCAGGATGCACTGGAGTCAGGCACGATTATGACGGCGTCTTGTCCGAGATGGCTCTCATTGGATGACAAAAGAACAGCTTTTATTCCAGACCCCGACAGGGTGAAAACGATTGAGCTAATTTTTAAACTCAGGATGGAAAGGCGATCATTGAATGCAATAGCCAAGTATTTAAATGATCATGCTGTAAAAAATTTCTCAGGAAAAGAAAGTGCATGGGGGCCTTCTGTAATTGAAAAATTATTAGCGAATAAAGCTCTGATAGGTATATGCGTACCTTCATATCGTGCAAGAGGTAAAGGAATAAGTGAAATCGCTGGCTATTATCCCAGAGTCATATCAGATGATTTGTTTTACGCTGTGCAGGAAATTCGATTGGCACCTTTTGGTATTAGCAATAGTAGCAAAAATCCTATGTTGATAAATCTACTTCGAACAGTTATGAAGTGCGAGGCTTGTGGTAATACCATGATTGTTCATGCGGTATCTGGAAGTTTGCATGGCTATTATGTTTGTCCGATGAGAAGACTGCATCGATGTGACAGGCCATCAATAAAGAGAGATTTGGTTGATTATAATATCATTAATGAGTTGCTTTTTAATTGTAGTAAAATCCAACCAGTTGAAAACAAGAAAGATGCTAATGAAACTTTAGAGTTGAAAATTATTGAGCTCCAGATGAAAATTAATAATTTAATTGCTGCATTATCTGTTGCGCCTGAAGTTACCGCTATAGCAGAAAAAATCAGAGTATTAGATAAGGAATTACGAAGGGCTTCTGTATCATTAAAAACTTTGAAGAGTAAAGCGGTGAGCTCACTTGGTGATTTTCATGCTATTGACTTAACCAGTAAAAATGGGCGAGAGCTATGTCGTACACTTGCCTATAAAACATTCGAAAAAATCATAATCAATACAGATAATAAAACCTGTGATATCTATTTTATGAATGGCATTGTTTTTAAACACTATCCTTTAATGAAAACAATATCCGCCCAGCAGGCGATAAGTACTCTCAAATATATGGTTGATGGTGAGGTTTATTTTTGAGTAATAATCACTTTTTCAACCGTGCTATAGTAAGAAAGTTAGGGAAGTACAATAAAATTATCTATCCTGAACGAAGCGTCCTGAGCTATGGTTTTACTATAGGGACTGCCAATGGATGCTGGCGTTCTCGTTCTAGCAGTTCAACAATTCCCAATCACAAAACAATTCACTGATAACGAACTTTGCACACTCGCCTGGTTATGGCGAGCAGGGGATGCGATGTTAACCGCCTGCCAGAACGTTACTCCCCTTCTTCAGGTTGCGGAGCATCGTGAAGCTGGTCGCTTCACTTCCATCGAGCAAGAATATTCCCAGATACTCACCAGAGCGCGAGCAATCCTCGCCAGAGAAACGGCACATGTAAAATTCCAGCCGTGGCTGGATGATAAGTGGAGTCGAGTGTTACCATATTTCCGTCAGAATCTGTTGCAATAAAGTCACTGGTTAGAAATACTGCCAGCATTCTACGATGACGGAAGTGCTGGCATTTTTTGGGGTAATGTGCGAGTCCATTTCATAAAATACGGGTGCTGTAAACTGGACGAAATAATCTAAAAGACACCATTACCAGTAGCATTCAAATCGCTATGTGCCGATACGGATAAAATTATATTGATTGTTCACATACCTTATTGGATATTACTGAGGGGTATTTATATAAGGTGTAACGATAATGTGGAACTTTGACAGTGCCGACTTAAGTGCAATAGCAGCAGGCATTTCTGCGTTTGGCACATTAGCCGCAGCGGGGTCGGCGCTTGCAAGTTGGTACACGTCAAAAAAAGCGCTGCAGCTACAAAATAGAGTTTACCTTTATGAGTCTTTAAAGGCTTGCGCTGAGAGAGCCAATACATCAGCTAAAGATAAGCGCGGATCTGAATGGAGCGTTAATGATGCAGCGGATATCATCAGGTGCCTGGTACGGGCGATGGAGATCATCAAGCAGGATAGCCAGCAGAAAGAAGGTAATCAGGCATTAATGTTGAAACAGTACTTTGTTAATCTGCTAATAATGGAACTGTACGAGGAAGTTCATAACGGTGATGTGGCTGATTCTGTTTTTAAAAGTACGGAACCTACACAAGTACTTGATAATTTATGGAACAAATGGCAGGAGGCTATAGCTTTTTTTGATATTTGGAATTACCCAGTTGTGACTGAGGAAGACTTGGCAGACTAATTTTCAGCACATTTGATTTCCCATAATCAACCAGCCATAATCATGCCATTGGAGCTTGAACAACTCCGGTGACTTCTGCGCTAAACGGGGACGTTTATGCGCACATACAATCCAAACTATCTTCTCCCTTCACAGATGCAGAAATGCACCTGCGATATCTTGCATCCAGCGTTTGATCTCTGCGGAGGTGAAGCGTGAACTTCCCACAAGATGGCATCAAACTGCATCGCGGTAACTTCACCGCTATCGGTCGGCAGATCCAGCCTTATCTGGAGGACGGCAAATGCTTTCGCATGGTGCTTAAACCATGGCGCGAGAGACGCAGTCTTTCCCAGAATGCACTCAGCCACATGTGGTACAGCGAAATCAGTGAATACCTCATCAGCAGGGGTAAAACGTTCGCCACTCCAGCTTGGGTAAAAGATGCTCTCAAACACACTTATCTCGGTTATGAAACCAAAGAACTGGTTGATGTCGTAACCGGTGAAATCACCACCATTCAGTCATTACGTCATACCTCCGATCTCGATACCGGAGAGATGTATGTCTTCCTGTGTAAGGTTGAAGCCTGGGCGATGAATATTGGCTGCCACCTGACTATTCCGCAGAGCTGCGAGTTCCAGCTGCTGCGCGACAAGCAGGAGGCGTAATGGCTACACCGCTTATTCGTGTCATGAACGGACACATCTACAAAGTACCAAATCGTCGTAAGCGTAAACCTGAGCTGAAGCCATCCGAAATACCAACTCTGCTCGGATATACCGCCAGCCTGGTTGATAAAAAATGGTTGCGACTGGCAGCAAGGAGGAATCATGGCTGATTTGAGAAAAGCAGCGCGTGGTCGGGAATGCCAGGTAAGAATCCCTGGCGTATGTAATGGCAATCCTGAAACGTCAGTACTGGCACATATCCGGCTGGCTGGATTGTGCGGTACCGGTATCAAACCGCCAGACCTGATTGCCACCATTGCATGTTCTGCCTGCCACGACGAAATCGACCGTCGCACGCATTTTGTTGACGCTGGATATGCAAAAGAATGCGCGCTGGAAGGTATGGCGAGAACACAGGTTATCTGGTTGAAAGAGGGGGTTATTGAGGCGTGAATACCTACAGCATCACATTACCCTGGCCGCCGAGCAATAACCGCTACTACCGGCATAATCGCGGGCGCACGCACATCAGCGCAGAAGGGCAGGCATACCGTGATAACGTCGCCCGAATCATTAAAGGCTCAATGCTGGATATCGGCCTGGCTATTCCTGTGAAAATCCGCATAGAGTGCCACATGCCGGATCGCCGTCGCCGTGACCTGGATAATCTGCAAAAAGCCGCTTTTGACGCACTCACCAAAGCAGGTTTCTGGCTGGATGATGCTCAGGTCGTTGATTACCGCGTTGTGAAGATGCCTGTTACCAAAGGTGGGAGGCTGGAACTGACCATCACCGAAATGGGGAATGAATGATGTTTGAGTTTTATATGGCAGAACTTCTTCGCCACCGCTGGGGGCATCTGCGCTTATATCGTTTCCCCGGTTCTGTTTTGACCGATTACCGAATACTGAAGAATTACGCCAAAACCCTGACAGGAGCAGGAGTATGAAGTCAGAGATAACAATCAACTAATACTGTTTTGTTGATTTTTGCTTGTAATTGGCGTTCTGGTCTGATTTTTGTGGAGTAAGTTGATGCGTGATATTCAGATGGTTCTTGAGCGTTGGGGAGCGTGGGCGGCTAATAATCATGAAGATGTGACCTGGTCGTCCATTGCCGCCGGTTTTAAGGGATTAATTCCTTCAAAAGTAAAATCTCGCCCGCAATGTTGTGACGATGACGCGATGATCATTTGCGGGTGCATGGCCCGTCTGAAAAAGAACAACAGCGATTTGCACGATTTATTAGTAGATTATTATGTAGTCGGTATGACATTCATGTCACTGGCAGGTAAGCATTGCTGCTCTGATGGTTATATCGGGAAAAGGTTACAGAAGGCTGAGGGCATAATTGAAGGGATGTTAATGGCATTAGATATCCGGTTAGAGATGGATATCGTTGTTAATAACTCTAATTAATATGCCAATTGTTTACTAAAAATTATTAAAAATGGGGCGTTGCAACGCCCCCAAAAATAAAGGGTAATATATAACAGAAGGTTTATATAGTTAGAAACAAGGTTGTGCTCCTAAAGGAAGTGGCTTGAGGGAGCCACTTATATGTTGGGGAGGCAAAGCCTCCCGCAACATATCTTTTAGTAATCAAATTAGAACTGGTAAACCATACCTACAGCAACGATATCATCGGTAGCAACGCCAGATGCTTTCGTGAAATCGCTCTTATCAATCAGGTTGATTTTGTAATCAACAAAAGTGGACATATTTTTGTTGAAGTAATAGGTTGCACCTACATCAATATATTCAACCAGGTCCTGATCACCCCACGCACCCAAGTCTTTTCCTTTAGATTGCAGGTAAGCAACGGACGGACGCAGACCGAAGTCGAACTGGTATTGTGCAACTACTTCGAAGTTTTGTGCTTTGTTGGCAATATGGTTATTACCAAAAACAGTCATGTTCTGGGTTTCAGAATAGGTGGTAGCCAGATAGATGTTGTTCGCATCATATTTCAGACCAGCTGCCCATACTTCAGCATTTTGACCAGATGCATTCAGGCTGTTGTTACCGTAGATAACCTGATTATTAGTGCGGTCAGATTTAGCATAGGTTGCACCTACACCGAATCCTTCATACTCATAAGTAGTGGAGAAACCGAAACCATCACCATTAGCTTCAGTTACGTCAGTGCGGTCATTTTTACCCTGATACTGAGCAGCAAAGTTCAGACCATCAACCAGACCAAAGAAGTCGTTGTTACGATAAGTTGCAACACCAGTGGTGCGACCAGTCATGAACACATCTGTTTGGGTCCAGGTATCGCCACCGAATTCTGGCAGAACGTCAGTCCACGCACCGATGTCATATGCTACACCGTAGTTACGGCCGTAATCGATTGAGCCGTAGTCCCCGAATTTCAGGCCTGCAAATGCAAGACGGGTTTTGTCTTTGGAGGAGCCTTGAGATTCAGCGCGGTTGCCTTTGAATTCATATTCCCACTGACCGAAACCAGTCAGTTGATCGTTGATTTGGGTTTCACCTTTGAAGCCAAGACGGGCATAAGTAGTATCACCATCATCTGCATCATTAGAGGAGAAGTAGTGCTTGGCATTAACTTTCCCATATAGATCCAGCTTGTTACTGTCTTTATTATAAATTTCAGCTGCCTGAGCAGACATCGCCATCAGTACTGATGCAGCTACAGCAGAAATTGCCACTGTTAATTTTTTCATCGTGAGCCCTTTTTTTTGAACTATTATTAAAAAATGATGTCACTGCGCGATAAATATTCATCTAATCAATGTGATTATTTCAAGATGTAAGTTTTGGTTTCTCGTTTGATTTGTGAAGTAGATCTCTATTTTTATCTGAACTTTTTTCTATCGAATCCTATTCATGGATCTTGGCTGAATAAAAATAAATCTATTAGCCAATTTATATTAACGGCTGTTATTTATAAGTGCTCTGTAATTTGAAGGTTCAATTTAAATCGGCTAAAAATAACACTGGAAATTATTTGTTGGTTATTTGTTGAGATTTGCTTATGTATTTGTAGTGGTGTTTTCAATACTCGGTAGCATTCTCGCAAATATCATTTTGTGGTTTACGTACGTAAAAAATTGGTTATGCTGTTAAGAGTGGTTACTTCGTCACACAGCTTAAACCCGCCGTCGAGCGGGTTTTTCCATTTTTTGAGTCTCGATATTAGCTGATAACCCAATACCTGAGTTATTCACTGACTCCGAGTCTGTTACGTTTCTGCTTTTTTGCGATACGTTGTATTCCCTCAATTTACACCCGCTTTGTCTGCGAGGTGGGGTTATGAAATCCATGGATAAGTTAACAACGGGTGTCGCCTATGGCACCTCAGCAGGTAGTGCCGGTTACTGGTTTTTACAGCTGCTCGATAAAGTCACGCCCTCACAGTGGGCAGCAATAGGTGTGCTGGGTAGCCTGGTATTTGGCCTGCTGACGTACCTGACAAACCTTTATTTCAAGATTAAAGAAGATAAGCGCAAGGCTGCGAGAGGTGAATAATGCCTCCATCATTACGAAAAGCCGTTGCTGCTGCTATTGGTGGCGGAGCAATTGCTATAGCATCAGTGTTAATCACTGGCCCAAGTGGTAACGATGGTCTGGAAGGTGTCAGCTACATACCATACAAAGATATTGTTGGTGTATGGACTGTATGTCACGGGCATACAGGAAAAGACATCATGCTCGGTAAAACGTATACCAAAGCAGAATGCAAAGCCCTCCTGAATAAAGACCTTGCCACGGTCGCCAGACAAATTAACCCGTACATCAAAGTCGATATACCGGAAACAATGCGCGGCGCTCTTTACTCATTCGTTTACAACGTGGGTGCTGGCAATTTCAGAACATCGACGCTTCTTCGCAAAATAAACCAGGGCGATATCAAAGGCGCATGTGATCAGCTACGTCGCTGGACATATGCTGGCGGTAAGCAATGGAAAGGTCTCATGACTCGTCGTGAGATTGAGCGTGAAATCTGTTTGTGGGGTCAGCAATGAACAGAGTAACCGCGATTATCTCCGCTCTGGTTATCTGCATCATCGTCTGCCTGTCATGGGCTGTTAATCATTACCGTGATAACGCCATTACCTACAAAGCCCAGCGCGACAAAAATGCCAGAGAACTGAAGCTGGCGAACGCGGCAATTACTGACATGCAGATGCGTCAGCGTGATGTTGCTGCGCTCGATGCAAAATACACGAAGGAGTTAGCTGATGCGAAAGCTGAAAATGATGCTCTGCGTGATGATGTTGCCGCTGGTCGTCGTCGGTTGCACATCAAAGCAGTCTGTCAGTCAGTGCGTGAAGCCACCACCGCCTCCGGCGTGGATAATGCAGCCTCCCCCCGACTGGCAGACACCGCTGAACGGGATTATTTCACCCTCAGAGAGAGGCTGATCACTATGCAAAAACAACTGGAAGGAACCCAGAAGTATATTAATGAGCAGTGCAGATAGAGCTGCCCATATCGATGGGCAACTCATGCAATTATTGTGAGCAATACACACGCGCTTCCAGCGGAGTATAAATGCCTAAAGTAATAAAACCGAGAAATCCATTTACGAATGTTTGCTGGGTTTCTGTTTTAACAACATTTTCTGCGCCGCCACAAATTTTGGCTGCATCAACAGTTTTCTCCTGTCCAATTCCCGAAACGAAGAAATGATGGGTGATGGTTTCCTTTGGTGTTACTGCTGTCGGTTTGTTTCCAACAGTAAACGTCTGTTGAGCACATCCTGTAATAAGCATTGCCAGAGCGGCAGAAAACAACATTTTTTTCATCTTATTATCCTGCATTGTTAAAAACGGCAGAATCCTATGTGACAACAATTAAACGATAGTTAAATGGATTGATGAAAATTAAAACTATATAGGTGGATGCTCAGCCTATTGGAGGAGGGGGGGCACTCAGAATCCTGTGGAATGAAATAAACCGCTCTATCTGTCCATTACCCTTTTAGCTGCGCTGTATCGTCGCCGTATTCCCGCATTAACCATGACCGTAGCCCGACGGGGAATTCCTTCTGCGTGAGTGTGCGGGAATAATCAAAAACGATGCACACCGGGTTTTACTGTGCTGACAGACGCAGGGTTACCCTCATAGTCGCTTTTCCGGTGCGATGGTGGAAGAAACCGGGATGTTCATCCATCATCACTTTGGATTGATGTATATGCTCTCTTTTCTGACGTTAGTCTCCGACGGCAGGCTTCAATGACCCAGGCTGAGAAATTCCCAGACCCTTTTTGCTCAAGAGCGATGTTAATTTGTTCAATCATTTGGTTAGGAAAGCGGATGTTGCGGGTTGTTGTTCTGCGGGTTCTGTTCTTCGTTGACATGAGGTTGCCCCGTATTCAGTGTCGCTGATTTGTATTGTCTGAAGTTGTTTTTACGTTAAGTTGATGCAGATCAATTAATACGATACCTGCGTCATAATTGATTATTTGACGTGGTTTGATGGCGTAGATGCACGTTGTGACATGTAGATGATAATTATTATCATTTTGCGGGTCCTTTCCGGCGATCCGACAGGTTACGGGGCGGCGACCTCGCGGGTTTTCGCTATTTATGAAAATTTTCCGGTTTAAGGCATTTCCGTTCTTCTTCGTCGTAACTTAATGTTTTTATTTAAAATACCCCCTGAAAAGAAAGGAAACGACAGGTGCTGAAAACGAGCTTTTGGGCCTCTGTCGTTTCCTTTCTCTGTTTTTGGCCGTGGAATGAACAATGGAAGTCAACAAAAAGCAGCTGGCTGACATTTTCGGTGCGAGTATCCGTACCATTCAGAACTGGCAGGAACAGGGAATGCCCGTTCTGCGAGGCGGTGGCAAGGGTAATGAGGTGCTTTATGACTCTGCCGCCGTTATAAGATGGTATGCCGAAAGGGATGCTGAAATTGAGAACGAAAAGCTGCGCCGGGAAGTTGAAGAACTGCGGCAGGCCAGCGAGACAGATCTCCAGCCAGGGACTATTGAGTACGAACGCCATCGACTTACGCGTGCGCAGGCCGACGCACAGGAGCTGAAAAATGCCAGAGACTCCGCTGAAGTGGTGGAAACCGCATTCTGTACTTTCGTGCTGTCGCGGATCGCAGGTGAAATTGCCAGTATTCTCGACGGGATCCCCCTGTCGGTGCAGCGGCGTTTTCCGGAACTGGAAAACCGACATGTTGATTTCCTGAAACGGGATATCATCAAAGCCATGAACAAAGCAGCCGCGCTGGATGAACTGATACCGGGGTTGCTGAGTGAATATATCGAACAGTCAGGTTAACAGGCTGCGGCATTTTGTCCGCGCCGGGCTTCGCTCACTGTTCAGGCCGGAGCCACAGACCGCCGTTGAATGGGCGGATGCTAATTACTATCTCCCGAAAGAATCCGCATACCAGGAAGGGCGCTGGGAAACACTGCCCTTTCAGCGGGCCATCATGAATGCGATGGGCAGCGACTACATCCGTGAGGTGAATGTGGTGAAGTCTGCCCGTGTCGGTTATTCCAAAATGCTGCTGGGTGTTTATGCCTACTTTATAGAGCATAAGCAGCGCAACACACTTATCTGGTTGCCGACGGATGGTGATGCCGAGAACTTTATGAAAACCCACGTTGAGCCGACCATCCGCGATATTCCGTCGCTGCTGGCGCTGGCTCCGTGGTATGGCAAAAAGCACCGGGATAACACGCTCACTATGAAGCGTTTTTCCAATGGTCGTGGCTTCTGGTGCCTGGGCGGTAAAGCGGCAAAAAACTACCGTGAAAAGTCGGTGGATGTGGCGGGTTATGATGAACTTGCTGCCTTTGATGAGGATATTGAACAGGAAGGCTCTCCGACGTTCCTTGGCGACAAACGTATTGAAGGCTCGGTCTGGCCAAAGTCCATCCGTGGCTCCACGCCCAAAGTGAGAGGCACCTGCCAGATTGAGCGTGCAGCCAGTGAATCCCCGCATTTTATGCGTTTTCATGTTGCCTGCCCGCACTGCGGGGAGGAGCAGTATCTTAAATTTGGCGACAAAGAGACGCCGTTTGGCCTCAAATGGACGCCGGATGACCCCTCCAGCGTGTTTTATCTCTGCGAGCATAATGCCTGCGTCATCCGCCAGCAGGAGCTGGACTTTACTGATGCCCGTTATATCTGCGAAAAGACCGGGATCTGGACCCGTGATGGCATTCTCTGGTTTTCGTCATCCGGTGAAGAGATTGAGCCACCTGACAGTGTGACCTTTCACATCTGGACAGCGTACAGCCCGTTCACCACCTGGGTGCAGATTGTCAAAGACTGGATGAAAACGAAAGGGGATACGGGAAAACGTAAAACCTTCGTAAACACCACGCTCGGTGAGACGTGGGAGGCGAAAATTGGCGAACGTCCGGATGCTGAAGTGATGGCAGAGCGGAAAGAGCATTATTCAGCGCCCGTTCCTGACCGTGTGGCTTACCTGACCGCCGGTATCGACTCCCAGCTGGATCGCTACGAAATGCGCGTATGGGGATGGGGGCCGGGTGAGGAAAGCTGGCTGATTGATCGGCAGATTATTATGGGCCGCCACGACGATGAACAGACGCTGCTGCGTGTGGATGAGGCCATCAATAAAACCTATACCCGCCGGAATGGTGCAGAAATGTCGGTATCCCGTATCTGCTGGGATATTGGCGGGATTGACCCGACCATTGTGTATGAACGCTCGAAAAAGCATGGGCTGTTCCGGGTGATCCCCATTAAAGGGGCATCCGTCTACGGTAAGCCGGTGGCCAGCATGCCTCGTAAGCGAAACAAAAACGGGGTTTACCTTACCGAAATCGGTACGGATACCGCGAAAGAGCAGATTTATAACCGCTTCACACTGACGCCGGAAGGGGATGAACCGCTTCCCGGTGCCGTTCACTTCCCGAATAACCCGGATATTTTTGATCTGACCGAAGCGCAGCAGCTGACTGCTGAAGAGCAGGTCGAAAAATGGGTGGATGGCAGGAAAAAAATACTGTGGGACAGCAAAAAGCGACGCAATGAGGCGCTCGACTGCTTCGTTTATGCGCTGGCGGCGCTGCGCATCAGTATTTCCCGCTGGCAGCTGGATCTCAGTGCACTGCTGGCGAGCCTGCAGGAAGAGGATGGTGCAGCAACCAACAAGAAAACACTGGCAGATTACGCCCGTGCCTTATCCGGAGAGGATGAATGACGCGACAGGAAGAACTTGCCGCTGCCCGTGCGGCACTGCATGACCTGATGACAGGTAAACGGGTGGCAACGGTACAGAAAGACGGACGGCGAGTGGAGTTTACGGCCACTTCCGTGTCTGACCTGAAAAAATACATTGCGGAGCTGGAGGTGCAGACCGGCATGACACAGCGACGCAGGGGACCTGCAGGATTTTATGTATGAAAACGCCCACCATTCCCACCCTTCTGGGACCGGACGGCATGACATCGCTGCGTGAATATGCCGGTTATCACGGCGGTGGCAGCGGATTTGGTGGGCAGTTGCGGGCGTGGAACCCACCGGGTGAAAGTGTGGATGCAGCCCTGCTGCCCAACTTTACCCGTGGCAATGCCCGCGCAGACGATCTGGTACGCAATAACGGCTATGCTGCCAACGCCATCCAGCTGCATCAGGATCATATCGTCGGGTCTTTTTTCCGGCTCAGTCATCGCCCAAGCTGGCGCTATCTGGGCATCGGGGAGGAAGACGCCCGTGCCTTTTCCCGCGAGGTTGAAGCGGCATGGAAAGAGTTTGCCGAGGATGACTGCTGCTGCATTGACGTTGAGCGAAAACGCACGTTTACCATGATGATTCGGGAAGGTGTGGCCATGCACGCCTTTAACGGTGAACTGTTCGTTCAGGCCACCTGGGATACCAGTTCGTCGCGGCTTTTCCGGACACAGTTCCGGATGGTCAGCCCGAAGCGCATCAGCAACCCGAACAATACCGGCGACAGCCGGAACTGCCGTGCCGGTGTGCAGATTAATGACAGCGGTGCGGCGCTGGGATATTACGTCAGCGAGGACGGCTATCCTGGCTGGATGCCGCAGAAATGGACATGGATACCCCGTGAGTTACCCGGCGGACGCGCCTCGTTCATTCACGTTTTTGAACCCGTGGAGGACGGGCAGACCCGCGGTGCAAATGTGTTTTACAGCGTGATGGAGCAGATGAAGATGCTCGACACGCTGCAGAACACGCAGCTGCAGAGCGCCATTGTGAAGGCGATGTATGCCGCCACCATTGAGAGTGAGCTGGATACGCAGTCAGCGATGGATTTTATTCTGGGCGCGAACAGTCAGGAGCAGCGGGAAAGGCTGACCGGCTGGATTGGTGAAATTGCCGCGTATTACGCCGCAGCACCGGTCCGGCTGGGAGGCGCAAAAGTGCCGCACCTGATGCCGGGGGACTCACTGAACCTGCAGACGGCTCAGGACACGGATAACGGCTACTCCGTGTTTGAGCAGTCACTGTTGCGGTATATCGCTGCCGGGCTGGGTGTCTCGTATGAGCAGCTTTCCCGGAATTACGCCCAGATGAGCTACTCCACGGCACGGGCCAGTGCGAACGAGTCGTGGGCGTACTTTATGGGGCGGCGAAAATTCGTCGCATCCCGTCAGGCGAGCCAGATGTTTCTGTGCTGGCTGGAAGAGGCCATCGCTCGCCGCGTGGTGACGTTACCTTCAAAAGCGCGCTTCAGTTTTCAGGAAGCCCGAAGTGCCTGGGGGAACTGCGACTGGATAGGCTCCGGTCGTATGGCCATCGATGGTCTGAAAGAAGTACAGGAAGCGGTGATGCTGATAGAAGCCGGACTGAGTACCTACGAGAAAGAGTGCGCAAAACGCGGTGACGACTATCAGGAAATTTTTGCCCAGCAGGTCCGTGAAACGATGGAGCGCCGTGCAGCCGGTCTTAAACCGCCCGCCTGGGCGGCTGCGGCATTTGAATCCGGGCTGCGACAATCAACAGAGGAGGAGAAGAGTGACAGCAGAGCTGCGTAATCTCCCGCATATTGCCAGCATGGCTTTTAATGAGCCGCTGATGCTTGAACCCGCCTATGCGCGGGTTTTCTTTTGTGCGCTTGCAGGCCAGCTTGGGATCAGCCGCCTGACGGATGCGGTGTCCGGCGACAGCCTGACTGCCCAGGAGGCACTCGCGACGCTGGCATTATCCGGTGATGATGACGGACCACGACAGGCCCGCAGTTATCAGGTCATGAACGGCATCGCCGTGCTGCCGGTGTCCGGCACGCTGGTCAGCCGGACGCGGGCGCTGCAGCCGTACTCGGGGATGACCGGTTACAACGGCATTATCGCCCGTCTGCAACAGGCTGCCAGCGATCCGATGGTGGACGGCATTCTGCTCGATATGGACACGCCCGGCGGGATGGTGGCGGGGGCATTTGACTGCGCTGACATCATCGCCCGTGTGCGTGACATAAAGCCGGTATGGGCGCTGGCCAATGACATGAACTGCAGCGCAGGTCAGCTGCTTGCCAGTGCCGCCTCCCGGCGTCTGGTCACGCAGACCGCCCGGACAGGCTCCATCGGCGTCATGATGGCTCACAGTAATTACGGCGCTGCACTGGAGAAACAGGGCGTGGAAATCACGCTGATTTACAGCGGCAGCCATAAGGTGGATGGCAACCCCTACAGCCATCTACCGGATGATGTCCGGGAAACATTGCAGTCCCGGATGGATGCAACCCGCCGGATGTTTGCACAGAAGGTGTCGGCATATACCGGCCTGTCCGTGCAGGCTGTGCTGGATACCGAGGCTGCAGTGTACAGCGGTCAGGAGGCCATTGATGCCGGACTGGCTGATGAACTTGTCAACAGCACCGATGCGATCACCGTTATGCGTGATGCACTGGATGCACGTAAATCCCGTCTCTCAGGAGGGCGAATGACCAAAGAGACTCAATCAACAACTGTTTCAGCCACTGCTTCGCAGGCTGACGTTACTGACGTGGTGCCAGCGACGGAGGGCGAAAACGCCAGCGCGGCGCAGCCGGACGTGAACGCGCAGATCACCGCTGCGGTTGCGGCAGAAAACAGCCGCATTATGGGGATCCTCAACTGTGAGGAGGCTCACGGACGCGAAGAACAGGCCCGCGTGCTGGCAGAAACCCCCGGTATGACCGTGGAAACGGCCCGCCGCATTCTGGCAGCTGCACCACAGAGTGCACAGGCGCGCAGTGACACTGCGCTGGATCGTCTGATGCAGGGGGCACCGGCACCGCTGGCTGCAGGTAACCCGGCATCTGATGCCGTTAACGATTTGCTGAACACACCAGTGTAAGGGATGTTTATGACGAGCAAAGAAACCTTTACCCATTACCAGCCGCTGGGCAACAGTGACCCGGCTCATACCGCAACCGCGCCCGGCGGATTGAGTGCGAAAGCGCCTGCAATGACCCCGCTGATGCTGGACACATCCACCCGTAAGCTGGTTGCGTGGGATGGCACCACCGACGGTGCTGCCGTTGGCATTCTTGCGGTTGCTGCTGACCAGACCAGCACCACACTGACGTTCTACAAGTCCGGCACGTTCCGTTATGAGGATGTGCTCTGGCCGGAGGCTGCCAGCGACGAGACGAAAAAACGGACCGCGTTTGCCGGAACGGCAATCAGCATCGTTTAACCTTACCCTTCATCACTAAAGGCCGCCTGTGCGGCTTTTTTTACGGGATTTTTTTATGTCGATGTACACAACCGCCCAGCTGCTGGCGGCAAATGAGCAGAAATTTAAGTTTGATCCGCTGTTTCTGCGTCTCTTTTTCCGTGAGAGCTATCCCTTCACTACGGAGAAAGTCTATCTCTCACAAATTCCGGGACTGGTAAACATGGCGCTGTACGTTTCGCCGATTGTTTCCGGTGAGGTTATCCGTTCCCGTGGCGGCTCCACCTCTGAATTTACGCCGGGATATGTCAAACCCAAGCATGAGGTGAATCCGCAGATGACCCTGCGTCGCCTGCCGGATGAAGATCCGCAGAATCTGGCGGACCCGGCTTACCGCCGCCGTCGCATCATCATGCAGAACATGCGTGACGAAGAGCTGGCCATTGCTCAGGTCGAAGAGATGCAGGCAGTTTCTGCCGTGCTCAAGGGCAAATACACCATGACCGGTGAAGCCTTCGATCCGGTTGAGGTGGATATGGGCCGCAGTGCGGCGAACAACATCACACAGTCCGGCGTCACGGAGTGGAGCAAGCGTGACAAGTCCACGTATGACCCGACCGACGATATCGAAGCCTACGCGCTGAACGCCAGCGGTGTGGTGAATATCATCGTGTTTGACCCGAAAGGCTGGGCGCTGTTCCGTTCCTTCAAAGCCGTCAAGGAGAAGCTGGATACCCGTCGCGGCTCTCATTCCGAGCTGGAGACAGCGGTGAAAGACTTGGGCAAAGCGGTGTCCTATAAGGGAATGTATGGCGATGTGGCCATCGTCGTGTATTCCGGACAGTACGTGGAAAACGGCGTCAAAAAGAACTTCCTGCCGGACAACACGATGGTGCTGGGGAACACTCAGGCTCGCGGTCTGCGCACCTATGGCTGCATTCAGGATGCGGACGCACAGCGCGAAGGCATTAACGCCTCTGCCCGTTACCCGAAAAACTGGGTGACCACCGGCGATCCGGCGCGTGAGTTCACCATGATTCAGTCAGCACCGCTGATGCTGCTGGCTGACCCTGATGAGTTCGTGTCCGTTCAACTGGCGTAATCATGGCCCTTCGGGGCCATTTTCTCTCTGTGGAGGAGTTCATGACGAAAGATGAACTGATTGCCCGTCTTCAGGAGCTGGGTGAGCAACTGAACCGCGATGTCAGCCTGACGGGAACGAAAGAAGAACTGGCGCTTCGTGTGGCAGAGCTGGAAGAAGAGCTTGATGACACGGATGAAACTGCCGGTCAGGACACCCCTCTCAGCCGGGAAAATGTGCTGACCGGGCATGAAAATGAGGTGGTATCAGCGCAGCCGGATACCGTGATTCAGGATACGGCTGAACTGGTCACGGTCGTGGCACTGGTGACGCTGCATACTGATGCACTTCACGCCACGCGGGATAAACCTGTGGCATTTGTGCTGCCGGGAACGGCGTTTCGTGTCTCTGCCGGTGTGGCAGCCGAAATGACAGAGCGCGGCCTGGCCAGAATGCAATAACGGGAGGCGCTGTGGCTGATTTCGATAACCTGTTCGATGCTGCCATTGCCCGCGCCGATGAAACGATACGCGGGTACATGGGAACGTCAGCCACCATGACATCCGGTGAGCAGTCAGGTGCGGTGATACGTGGTGTTTTTGATGACCCTGAAAATATCAGCTATGCCGGACAGGGCGTGCGCGTTGAAGGCTCCAGCCCGTCCCTGTTTGTCCGGACTGATGATGCGCGGCAGCTGCGGCGTGGAGACACGCTGACCATCGGTGAGGAAAATTTCTGGGTAGATCGGGTTTCGCCGGATGATGGCGGAAGTTGTCATCTCTGGCTTGGACGGGGCGTACCGCCTGCCGTTAACCGTCGCCGCTGAAAGGGGGATGTATGGTCATAAAAGGTCTTGAGCAGGCCGTTGAAAACCTCAGCCGTATCAGCAAAACGGCGGTGCCTGGTGCCGCCGCAATGGCCATTAACCGCGTTGCTTCATCCGCGATATCGCAGTCGGCGTCACAGGTTGCCCGTGAGACAAAGGTACGCCGGAAACTGGTAAAGGAAAGGGCCAGGCTGAAAAGGGCCACGGTCAAAAATCCGCAGGCCAGAATCAAGGTTAACCGGGGGGATTTGCCCGTAATAAAGCTGGGTAACGCGCGGATTGTCCTGTCCCGACGCAGGCGTCGTAAAAAGGGGCAGCGTTCAGCCCTGAAAGGTGGCGGCAGCGTGCTTGTGGTGGGAAACCGTCGTATTCCCGGCGCGTTTATTCAGCAACTGAAAAATGGCCGCTGGCATGTCATGCAGCGTGTGGCCGGGAAAAACCGTTACCCCATTGATGTGGTGAAAATCCCGATGGCGGTGCCGCTGACCACGGCGTTTAAACAGAATATTGAGCGGATACGGCGTGAGCGTCTTCCGAAAGAGCTGGGCTATGCGCTGCAGCATCAACTGAGGATGGTAATAAAGCGATGAAACATACTGAACTCCGTGCAGCCGTACTGGATGCACTGGAGAAGCATGACACCGGGGCGACGTTTTTTGATGGTCGCCCCGCTGTTTTTGATGAGGCGGATTTTCCGGCAGTTGCCGTTTATCTCACCGGCGCTGAATACACGGGCGAAGAGCTGGACAGCGATACCTGGCAGGCGGAACTGCATATCGAAGTTTTCCTGCCTGCTCAGGTGCCGGATTCAGAGCTGGATGCGTGGATGGAGTCCCGGATTTATCCGGTGATGAGCGATATCCCGGCACTGTCAGATTTGATCACCAGTATGGTGGCCAGTGGCTATGACTACCGGCGCGACGATGATGCGGGCCTGTGGAGTTCTGCCGATCTGACTTATGTCATTACCTATGAAATGTGAGGACGATATGCCTGTACCAAATCCAGCAATACCGGTGAAAGGTGCCGGAACCACCCTGTGGGTTTATAACGGGAGCGGCGACCCTTATGCGAACCCGCTTTCAGACGTTGACTGGTCGCGTCTGGCTAAAGTTAAAGACCTGACGCCCGGCGAACTGACCGCTGAGTCCTATGACGACAGTTATCTCGATGATGAAGATGCGGACTGGACCGCGACCGGGCAGGGGCAGAAATCCGCCGGAGATACCAGCTTCACGCTGGCGTGGATGCCCGGAGAGCAGGGGCAGCAGGCGCTGCTGGCGTGGTTTAATGAAGGCGATACCCGTGCCTATAAAATCCGCTTCCCGAACGGCACGGTCGATGTGTTCCGTGGCTGGGTCAGCAGTATCGGTAAGGCGGTGACGGCGAAGGAAGTGATCACCCGCACGGTGAAAGTCACCAATGTGGGACGTCCGTCGATGGCAGAAGATCGCAGCACGGTAACAGCGGCAACCGGTATGACTGTGACGCCTGCCAGCTCCTCGGTGGTGAAAGGGCAGAGCACCACGCTGACCGTGGCATTCCAGCCGGAGGGCGCAACTGACAAGAGCTTCCGTGCGGTGTCAGCGGATAAAACAAAAGCCACCGTGTCGGTCAGTGGTATGACCATCACCGTGAAAGGCGTTGCTGCAGGTAAGGTCAACATTCCGGTTGTATCCGGTAATGGTGAACTTGCTGCGGTTGCAGAAATCACTGTCACCGACAGTTAATCCGGAGAGTCAGCGATGTTCCTGAAAACCGAATCATTTGAACATAACGGCGTGACCGTCACGCTTTCTGAACTGTCAGCCCTGCAGCGTATTGAGCATCTCGCCCTGATGAAACGGCAGGCAGAACAGGCGGAGTCAGACAGCAACCGGAAGTTTACTGTGGAAGACGCCATCAGAACCGGCGCGTTTCTGGTGGCGATGTCCCTGTGGCATAACCATCCGCAGAAGACGCAGATGCCGTCCATGAATGAAGCCGTTAAACAGATTGAGCAGGAAGTGCTTACCACCTGGCCCACGGAGGCAATTTCTCATGCTGAAAACGTGGTGTACCGGCTGTCTGGTATGTATGAGTTTGTGGTGAATAATGCCCCTGAACAGACAGAGGACGCCGGGCCCGCAGAGCCTGTTTCTGCGGGAAAGTGTTCGACGGTGAGCTGAGTTTTGCCCTGAAACTGGCGCGTGAGATGGGGCGACCCGACTGGCGTGCCATGCTTGCCGGGATGTCATCCACGGAGTATGCCGACTGGCACCGCTTTTACAGTACCCATTATTTTCATGATGTTCTGCTGGATATGCACTTTTCCGGGCTGACGTACACCGTGCTCAGCCTGTTTTTCAGCGATCCGGATATGCATCCGCTGGATTTCAGTCTGCTGAACCGGCGCGAGGCTGACGAAGAGCCTGAAGATGATGTGCTGATGCAGAAAGCGGCAGGGCTTGCCGGAGGTGTCCGCTTTGGCCCGGACGGGAATGAAGTTATCCCCGCTTCCCCGGATGTGGCGGACATGACGGAGGATGACGTAATGCTGATGACAGTATCAGAAGGGATCGCAGGAGGAGTCCGGTATGGCTGAACCGGTAGGCGATCTGGTCGTTGATTTGAGTCTGGATGCGGCCAGATTTGACGAGCAGATGGCCAGAGTCAGGCGTCATTTTTCCGGTACGGAAAGTGATGCGAAAAAAACAGCGGCAGTCGTTGAACAGTCGCTGAGCCGACAGGCGCTGGCTGCACAGAAAGCGGGGATTTCCGTCGGGCAGTATAAAGCCGCCATGCGTATGCTGCCTGCACAGTTCACCGACGTGGCCACGCAGCTTGCAGGCGGGCAAAGTCCGTGGCTGATCCTGCTGCAACAGGGGGGGCAGGTGAAGGACTCCTTCGGCGGGATGATCCCCATGTTCAGGGGGCTTGCCGGTGCGATCATCCTGCCGATGGTGGGGGCCACCTCGCTGGCGGTGGCGACCGGTGCGCTGGCGTATGCCTGGTATCAGGGCAACTCAACCCTGTCCGATTTCAACAAAACGCTGGTCCTTTCCGGCAATCAGGCGGGACTGACGGCAGATCGTATGCTGGTCCTGTCCAGAGCCGGGCAGGCGGCAGGGCTGACGTTTAACCAGACCAGCGAGTCACTCAGCGCACTGGTTAAGGCGGGGGTAAGCGGTGAGGCTCAGATTGCGTCCATCAGCCAGAGTGTGGCGCGTTTCTCCTCTGCATCCGGCGTGGAGGTGGACAAGGTCGCTGAAGCCTTCGGGAAGCTGACCACAGACCCGACGTCGGGGCTGACGGCGATGGCACGCCAGTTCCATAACGTGACGGCGGAGCAGATTGCGTATGTTGCTCAGTTGCAGCGTTCCGGAGATGAAGCCGGGGCATTGCAGGCGGCGAACGAGGCCGCAACGAAAGGGTTTGATGACCAGACCCGCCGCCTGAAAGAGAACATGGGCACGCTGGAGACCTGGGCAGACAGGACAGCACGGGCATTCAAATCCATGTGGGATTCGGTGCTGGATATTGGTCGCCCGGACACTGCCCAGGGAATGCTGGAGAAAGCAGAAAAGGCTTTTGATGAGGCGGACAAAAAATGGCAGTGGTATCAGAGCCGAAGCCACCGGCGCGGTAAAACCTCAGCATTTCTTGCCAATCTCCGGGGAGCATGGGAGGACAGAGCGAATGCGCAACTTGGGCTTTCAGCCGCCACGTTGCAGGCCGATCTTGAAAAGGCCAGAGAGATGGCAGCAAAGGACTGGGCCGAGTCTGAGGCATCACGGCTGAAATATACCGAAGAGGCGCAGAAGGCTTACGAACGCCTGCAGACGCCGCTGGAGAAATATACCGCCCGTCAGGAAGAACTGAACAAGGCACTGAAAGACGGGAAAATCCTGCAGGCAGATTACAACACGCTGATGGCGGCGGCGAAAAAGGATTATGAAGCGACGCTGAAAAAGCCGAAACAGTCCGGCGTGAAAGTGTCTGCGGGCGATCGTCAGGAAGACAGTGCTCATGCTGCCCTGCTGACGCTTCAGGCTGAACTCCGGACGCTGGAGAAGCATGCCGGAGCAAATGAGAAAATCAGCCAGCAGCGCCGGGATTTGTGGAAGGCAGAAAGTCAGTTCGCGGTACTGGAGGAGGCGGCACAACGTCGCCAGCTGTCCGCACAGGAGAAATCCCTGCTGGCGCATAAAGATGAGACGCTGGAGTACAAACGCCAGCTGGCTGCACTTGGCGACAAGGTTACGTATCAGGAGCGCCTGAACGCGCTGGCGCAGCAGGCGGATAAATTCGCACAGCAGCAACGGGCAAAACGGGCCGCCATTGATGCGAAAAACCGGGGGCTGACTGACCGGCAGGCAGCGCGGGAAGCCACAGAACAGCGTCTGAAGGAACAGTATGGCGATAATCCGCTGGCGCTGAATAACGTCATGTCAGAGCAGAAAAAGACTTGGGCGGCTGAAGACCAGCTTCGCGGGAACTGGATGGCAGGCCTGAAGTCCGGCTGGAGTGAGTGGGAAGAGAGCGCCACGGACAGTATGTCGCAGGTAAAAAGTGCAGCCACGCAGACCTTTGATGGTATTGCACAGAATATGGCGGCGATGCTGACCGGCAGTGAGCAGAACTGGCGCAGCTTCACCCGTTCCGTGCTGTCCATGATGACAGAAATTCTGCTTAAGCAGGCAATGGTGGGGATTGTCGGGAGTATCGGCAGCGCCATTGGCGGGGCTGTTGGTGGCGGCGCATCCGCGTCAGGCGGTACAGCCATTCAGGCCGCTGCGGCGAAATTCCATTTTGCAACCGGAGGGTTTACGGGAACCGGCGGCAAATATGAGCCAGCGGGGATTGTTCACCGTGGTGAGTTTGTCTTCACGAAGGAGGCAACCAGCCGGATTGGCGTGGGGAATCTTTACCGGCTGATGCGCGGCTATGCCACCGGCGGTTATGTCGGTACACCGGGCAGCATGGCAGACAGCCGGTCGCAGGCGTCCGGGACGTTTGAGCAGAATAACCATGTGGTGATTAACAACGACGGCACGAACGGGCAGATAGGGCCACAGGCGCTGAAGGCTGTTTATGACGTAGCCCGTAAGGCGGCAATGGATGTTGTGACCGGGCAGATGCGCGATGGTGGTCTGTTCTCCGGAGGTGGACGATGAAAACCTTCCGCTGGAAAGTGAAACCCGGGATGGATGTGACATCGGCTCCTTCCGTCAGGGAGGTGCGCTTTGGTGATGGCTATTCCCAGCGTGCGCCTGCCGGGCTGAACGCTGACCTGAAAACGTACAGCGTGACGCTGTCTGTCTCCCGTGAGGAGGCCACGGCGCTGGAGTCGTTTCTGGCAGAGCACGGAGGCTGGAAGGCCTTTCTGTGGACGCCGCCTTATGGTTACAGGCAGATAAAGGTGACCTGCGCAAAATGGTCGTCGCAGGTCAGTATGTTGCGTGTTGAGTTCAGCGCAGAGTTTAAACAGGTGGTGAACTGATGCAGGATATCCGGCAGGAAACACTGAATGAATGCACCCGTGCGGAGCAGTCGGCCAGCGTGGTGCTCTGGGAAATCGATCTGACAGAGGTCGGTGGAGAACGTTATTTTTTCTGTAATGAGCAGAACGAAAAAGGTGAGCCGGTCACCTGGCAGGGGCGACAGTATCAGCCGTATCCCATTCAGGGGACGGGATTTGAACTGAACGGCAAGGGCAGTGCTGCCCGTCCGACACTGACGGTCTCTAACCTGTACGGTATGGTCACCGGGATGGCGGAAGATCTGCAGAGTCTGGTTGGCGGAACGGTGGTCCGGCGTAAGGTTTACGCCCGTTTTCTGGATGCGGTGAACTTCGTCAACGGAAACAGTGACGCCGATCCGGAGCAGGAGGTGATCAGCCGCTGGCGCATCGAGCAGTGCAGCGAACTGAGCGCGGTGAGTGCCTCCTTTGTACTGTCCACGCCGACGGAAACGGATGGCGCTGTTTTTCCGGGACGTATCATGCTGGCCAACACCTGCACCTGGACCTATCGCGGTGACGAGTGCGGTTATAGCGGTCCGGCTGTCGCGGATGAATATGACCAGCCGACGTCCGATATCACGAAGGATAAATGCAGCAAATGCCTGAGTGGCTGTAAGTTTCGCAATAACGTCGGCAACTTTGGCGGCTTCCTTTCCATTAACAAACTTTCGCAGTAATCCCATGACAGAGACAGAATCAGCGATTCTGGCGCACGCCCGGCGATGTGCGCCAGCGGAGTCGTGCGGCTTCGT
>NZ_PTRH01000061.1:0-503 GCF_002965045.1 Escherichia sp. MOD1-EC6300
CCGAAACGCATGATTGAAGCCTGCGACGAAAACACCATCGGCGTGGTGCCGACTTTCGGCGTGACCTACACCGGTAACTATGAATTCCCGCAACCGCTGCATGATGCACTGGATAAATTCCAGGCCGACACCGGTATCGACATCGACATGCACATCGACGCCGCCAGCGGTGGCTTCCTGGCACCGTTCGTCGCCCCGGATATCGTCTGGGACTTCCGCCTGCCGCGTGTGAAATCGATCAGTGCTTCAGGCCATAAATTCGGTCTGGCTCCGCTGGGCTGCGGCTGGGTTATCTGGCGTGATGAAGAAGCGCTGCCGCAGGAACTGGTGTTCAACGTTGACTATCTCGGTGGTCAGATTGGGACTTTCGCCATCAACTTCTCCCGCCCGGCGGGTCAGGTGATTGCACAGTATTATGAATTCCTGCGCCTCGGTCGTGAAGGCTATACCAAAGTACAGAACGCTTCCTACCAGGTTGCCGCTTATCTGGCGGATGAAATCGC
>NZ_PTRH01000062.1:0-486 GCF_002965045.1 Escherichia sp. MOD1-EC6300
CATATGGCGTCGGGCGCGGTGACGGCGGTGACGGGGCCGGACGGCAGGACGGTGCGGTATGGCTACAACAGCCAGCGGCAGGTGACGTCAGTGACGTACCCGGACGGGCTGCGCAGCAGCCGGGAGTATGACGAGAAGGGAAGGCTGGCGGCGGAGACCTCACGCAGCGGTGAGACGACGCGGTACAGCTATGATGACCCGGCGAGTGAGCTGCCGACAGGGATACAGGATGCGACGGGCAGTACAAAACAGATGGCATGGAGCCGCTACGGTCAACTGCTGGCCTTCACGGACTGCTCGGGGTACACGACACGGTATGAGTACGACCGGTACGGTCAGAGGACGGCGGTTCACCGGGAAGAAGGCATCAGCACTTACAGCAGTTATAACCCGCGTGGTCAACTGGTCAGTCAGAAGGATGTGCAGGGGCGTGAAACCCGTTATGAGTACAGCGCCGCAGGCGACCTCACCGCTATCATTGCCCCG
>NZ_PTRH01000063.1:0-478 GCF_002965045.1 Escherichia sp. MOD1-EC6300
ATTCATGACTGGGGTGAAGTCGTAACAAGGTAACCGTAGGGGAACCTGCGGTTGGATCACCTCCTTACCTTAAAGAACTGTTCTTTGCAGTGCTCACACAGATTGTCTGATAGAAAGTGAAAAGCAAGGCGTCTTGCGAAGCAGACTGATACGTCCCCTTCGTCTAGAGGCCCAGGACACCGCCCTTTCACGGCGGTAACAGGGGTTCGAATCCCCTAGGGGACGCCACTTGCTGGTTTGTGAGTGAAAGTCACCTGCCTTAATATCTCAAAACTCATCTTCGGGTGACGTTTGAGATATTTGCTCTTTAAAAATCTGGATCAAGCTGAAAATTGAAACACTGAACAACGAAAGTTGTTCGTGAGTCTCTCAAATTTTCGCAACACGATGATGAATCGCAAGAAACATCTTCGGGTTGTGAGGTTAAGCGACTAAGCGTACACGGTGGATGCCCTGGCAGTCAGAGGCGATGAAGGAC
>NZ_PTRH01000064.1:0-472 GCF_002965045.1 Escherichia sp. MOD1-EC6300
CCAGCGGGTCGTAAAGATAGCGACTTTCGACCAGCGGCTCTGCATATTGTGTCCGCGTGTAGTGCACCAGCCGGTGCCGGCTGTCGTAATGGTACCGGTGAGTCCGCTCATCATCCGTGCGGATAACCCCTTCCGGGATGAGGTCGGTTTTCTCTGTCAGCCTGCCGTGACGGTCATACCGGTAAAGATAGTGCGCGTCACGGGCGATACGGTTATCCGGCCACATGCTGAGGGTGCTGTCCGGGTGCAGCTCCGGGTCGGGCAGGCGGTTACCTGCCGGGTCCGTGGCATACGGGATGCGGATATCCAGATTCGCTGCGGTGGTGTGAACGCCGGTCAGCCTGCCGGTGGTGCTGTAGCTGTAACTCCGGGTCTGGCGCGGGCTGCTGATGCGAATGAGTTCGCCGTTGTCGTTCCAGGTGTAATCGCGGTCATACTGCAGGCTGTTCAGGTGCTGGCTCTGTAACTGCCC
>NZ_PTRH01000065.1:0-443 GCF_002965045.1 Escherichia sp. MOD1-EC6300
GAGGGTGACGTGGCGGGCGCGGTGACGGGGGTGACGGACGGTGCGGGCCGTCGTTTTCACCTGTTGCTGAGCACGCAGGCGCAGCGGGCGGAAGCCTTCCGTAAACAGCGCGCCACGTCTTTATCTTCCCCTGCCGGTCCCCGTTCTGTTTCCTCTTCTCAGGTTTTCCCCGACACGCTGCCCGCCGGTACAGAATACGGTGCCGATAACGGTATCCGTCTGGAGGCGGTGTGGCTGACACACGACCCGGCATACCCGGATGAACAGCCGACTGCGCCGCTGGCGCGCTACACGTACACGGCCAGCGGTGAGTTGCTGGCGGTGTATGACCGCAGCGGGACGCAGGTGCGCGGGTTTACTTATGATGCGGAGCACGCCGGGCGGATGGTGGCGCACCATTATGCGGGGAGGCCGGAGAGCCGCTACCGGTATGATGATACCGG
>NZ_PTRH01000066.1:0-431 GCF_002965045.1 Escherichia sp. MOD1-EC6300
TAACCACCCGTGCTCATCATACTGCCACTGCTCTGCCGCTTCGCCGTTCACCGTCCGGTGCGTGATGCGGTCCGACGTATCGTAGTGCCAGAGGGTGATAAGCCCCTCGTCTTCACTGCGGACAAGCTGCCCTGCGGCGCTGTACCGGTAACGCTGTGTCCTGCCATCAAAGCCGCGCTGCTCCGTCAGGCGGTCCAGCACATCATAGGTAAACTCACTCCGGCTGCCGTTCTCGTTGGTCAGCACGGTGATGCGCCCGGCGGCGTCATACCCCATGCTGCGCGTCAGCCCGCCCTGCGTGGTGCTGACGGCCTTTCCCCACGCATCATACTGTGTCTCACTGCGGCTGCCGTCCGGGGCAATGATAGCGGTGAGGTCGCCTGCGGCGCTGTACTCATAACGGGTTTCACGCCCCTGCACATCCTTCTGAC
>NZ_PTRH01000067.1:0-431 GCF_002965045.1 Escherichia sp. MOD1-EC6300
TAACCACCCGTGCTCATCATACTGCCACTGCTCTGCCGCTTCGCCGTTCACCGTCCGGTGCGTGATGCGGTCCGACGCATCGTAGTGCCAGAGGGTGATAAGTCCCTCGTCTTCACTGCGGACAAGCTGCCCTGTGGCGCTGTACCGGTAACGCTGTGTCCGTCCGTCAAAGCCGCGCTGCTCCGTCAGGCGGTCCACCGGGTCATACAGGAACGTGGACTGGCTGCCGTTCTCATTAGTCAGCGTGGTGATGCGCCCGGCGGCGTCATACCCCATGCTGCGCGTCAGACCGCCCTGCGTGGTGCTGATAGCTTTACCCCACGCATCATACTGTGTCTCACTGCGGCTGCCGTTCGGGGCAATGATAGCGGTGAGGTCGCCTGCGGCGCTGTACTCATAACGGGTTTCACGCCCCTGCACATCCTTCTGAC
>NZ_PTRH01000068.1:0-398 GCF_002965045.1 Escherichia sp. MOD1-EC6300
GCGGAGCACGCCGGGCGGATGGTGGCGCACCATTATGCGGGGAGGCCGGAGAGCCGCTACCGGTATGATGATACCGGTCGGGTGACGGAGCAGGTCAACCCGGAGGGGCTGGCCTACCGCTTTGAGTACGGGCAGGACCGTGTGACCATCACGGACAGCCTGAACAGGCGGGAGGTGCTGTACACGGAAGGCGAGGGTGGCCTGAAGCGGGTGGTGAAGAAGGAGCATGCGGACGGGAGCATCACCCGCAGCGAGTATGATGCGGCGGGGAGGCTGAAGGCGCAGACGGATGCGGCGGGGCGGCGGACGGAGTACAGCCTGCATATGGCGTCGGGCGCGGTGACGGCGGTGACGGGGCCGGACGGCAGGACGGTGCGGTATGGCTACAACAGCCAGCG
>NZ_PTRH01000069.1:0-398 GCF_002965045.1 Escherichia sp. MOD1-EC6300
GCGGAGCACGCCGGGCGGATGGTGGCGCACCATTATGCGGGGAGGCCGGAGAGCCGCTACCGGTATGATGATACCGGGCGGGTGACGGAGCAGGTCAACCCGGAGGGACTGGACTACCGCTTTGAGTACGGGCAGGACCGTGTGACCATCACGGACAGCCTGAACAGGCGGGAGGTGCTGTACACGGAGGGCGAGGGTGGCCTGAAGCGTGTGGTGAAGAAGGAGCATGCGGACGGGAGCATCACCCGCAGCGGGTATGATGAGGCGGGGAGGCTGAAGGCGCAGACGGATGCGGCGGGACGGCGGACGGAGTACCGGATACATATGGCGTCGGGCGCGGTGACGGCGGTGACGGGGCCGGACGGCAGGACGGTGCGGTATGGCTACAACAGCCAGCG